>DAOTYP010000236.1:0-24972 GCA_034434975.1 Anaerolineae bacterium
CCGGCTGCAGCGGCAACACCAACTACTTTGATTATCAGAAGCCGGAGGGGTTAGAGAAGGCGACGGAAGGGGTCGCCAGCGCGATCATGGCGATCTATCGCGAGGCCTGCACGCGACCGATAGTGAAACTGGGGAGCCGCAAAGCCGAACTCTTCTTCGCCCAGCGCGACGTGAGCCGCTATTGGTGGAAGCACGACATTGAAATGAAGTTGCCCAGTTGGATAGAGTACGGCGAGAAGGAGATGAAGCGCTTCCAGGCCGAGAGGGCGGAATGCGAGACCTATCAGACCGACGTGATGGCCCTGCGCCTGGGCGAGGCGGCCTTGGTCGGGCTGGCCGCCGAGGCGTTCGTGGAGTTCGGCCTGATGATCAAGGAGCGCTCGCCCTTCCGCCACACCTACATCGCCACCTACGCCAACGACTACGCGGGGTACGTCGCCACGCGCGAGGCCTTCATCAACGGCTCCTACGAGGTCTGGCCGACCCTGAACGCCCGCATCGGCCGCGAGGGCGGCTACCTGATGGTGAACAAGGTGGTAGAACTCCTGGAAGACCTGTACCAAGAGGGATAGGAGGAAAACAACGATGGCCACAGGCCGCCTCAGGGCAGGCGTCGCAGAGGTAGAGATCACGGGGAAGATCGGCCTAGAGTTGGCAGGCGAGTTCGCCCCTCGCGTCTCGCAAGGGGTGCGCTCGCCGCTCCTGGCGAAGGCGCTGGTGCTGGCCAACGGCGAGGAGACGTTGGCGGTGGTGACCCTGGACCTTTACGGCTTGCCAGGGGAGACGGCGGGGAACATCGCCCGCTCCGTCGCCGAGCGGTGGGGCCTCAAGCCGGAGGGGGTGATGCTGATCTCCTCCCACACGCGCGGGGCGCCCTACACCACGCCCGTCGTCGGCTGGCCTGGCGTGCATGAGGAATACCTGGCGGAGATCGCGCCGAAGATCATTCAGGTCGTGGGCCTGGCGAAGGACGCGCTCCAGGATGCCTCCCTCGGCGTAGGCCACGCCACGCTGCCGCACTTGGCCTTCAACCATCGCCTCTTGACCCGCAACATGAAGGCCGTCACCGCTTGGCTGGGCGTCCCTAAGAACGAAGTCCTCGCGCCGGAAGGCCCGATAGACCCCCAATTCAGCGTCTTTGTGGTGCGCGACGGCAGGGGATTCCCCCTGTGCCTCCTGTGGAACTTCGCCGCCGACAACCGCTTCGCGCAAGATGGCCTGTATTCGGCGGACCTCCCTTACTTCGTCCAGCGAGAGGTGGACGCGCGCCTGGGGAGGCACGTGCCCTGCCTTTACCTCGCGGGGTGCGGCGGGAACGTGAGTTTCACCTACGGGTTGGAGGAGACCGCCGACGCCGTCGCCAGCGCGGTGATGGCCGTGCAGTTGGAGACCTCGTGCGATCCGGCCCTCCGGCTGGGCTGCGCCCAAGAGAGGGTGATCCTCCCCATCCGCGACTACAGCCAGTTCTGGAGCAAGGCCGACATTGAGTTGAAATATCCCCAGGCGTTGGATGCCTACGCCCAAGAGGTAGCGCTCCTGCAACAGGAGGGCGCGCTCGCCGTGCCGACCACCGTGCAGGCCTTCCGCCTAGGGAGGTTCGCGCTGGTCGGCCTCCCCGGCGTGCCGTTTGTGGAGTTCGCGTTGGAGATCAAGGAGAAATCCCCCTTCCTGGCGACGGTGGTCGCGGGGAACGCGAACGACCATCCGGGCTACATCATCACGCGGCGCGCCTTCGCCACCGAAGGGTTTGAGGCGTGGCCGGCTCGCTCGGCCAAGGTGGGCCCCGGCGGCGGGGAGTTCTTGGCCGAGGAGGCGGTGCGCCTTCTCAAGGAGTTGTGGAGAGCGTAACCGGAGGTGTGAAGATGGCCGTATCTGGAATGCCCCTCAGAAGGCGAGGCTGGAGCCGGAATGCCCAACGCGAGTTCGTCGCGGGCCTCCTCTTCGCCCTGCCGTGGATCATCGGCGTGCTGGCCTTTCTGGCCTACCCGATGCTGGCCTCGCTGTACTACAGTTTCACCCGTTACGACATCCCCGTCGCGCCGCGCTGGATCGGGATCACCAACTACATCAACCTGTTCACCAAAGATCGCTTCTTCCCCAAAGCCCTGTGGAACAGCGCCTACCTGACGATCATCGGCATCCCCGCGCAGTTGATCTTCGCGCTCTTCTGTGCCATGCTCTTGAACTTGAAGATCAAGGGGCAGGCGATCTGGCGCACGATCTACGTCCTGCCGACCCTGATGCCGGCCGTCGTCATGGCCCTCCTATGGAACTGGATCCTCAACCCCAACCTGGGCATCGTCAACAACGCCCTGAAGGTGATCGGCATCAAGGGGCCTCTGTGGTTCGCCAGCCCCGTCTGGTCCAAGCCGAGCATCATCATCATGCAGGTGTGGGCCGTGGGCGCGATGACCATCATCTACCTGGCCGCGCTGCAAGGGGTGCCCCAGGAGCTCTACGAGGCCGCCGAACTGGACGGCGCGGGGCGCTGGCGCAAGTTCTGGCACGTGACCCTGCCCATGATCTCGCCTGTGACCCTCTTCCAACTCATCACCGGCATCATCTGGTCGCTCCAATACTTCACCCAGGCTTACATCATCAGCGCTTCCGGCGGCTCCGCCGCGCAGACCATGGGTGCCCCGCAGGGCTCGCTCCTCTTCTACGGCCTGTACCTCTACATCCAGGCTTTTGAGTACCTGAGGATGGGGTATGCTTCCGCCTTGGCTTGGATCCTGTTCCTGATCTCTGCGCTGGTTACCTGGATGTTGATACGCACCTCGGGGCGCTGGACGTATTACGACATCGCTTGATCTTGTTAAGGAGGGATGGTTATGGAGGTTGCGCTGCCAAGTAAGACGACCGTCGCACGGGCCAAGGCGTTACCCGTCATCTTGCGGAGGGGAGGGCTGCAGGTCCTTTCCTACCTGCTCGTCTTCTTCGTGGGCCTTCTTTTCCTGTTCCCGTGGCTGTGGCTCATCTCCACCTCGCTCAAACCCCCTGCTCAGATCATTGAGATCCCGCCACGCTTGATCCCCGACCCGCCGATGTGGATCAACTATCGCTACGGCGTCACCTACATCAACTTCTTCCAATACCTGCGCAACACCCTGATCATCTGCGCAGGCGTGTTGATCGGGCGCGTGTTCTCCTGCACCGTCGTGGCCTATTCCCTCTCTCACATCTACTGGCGAGGGCGCGGTCTCCTCTTCGCCATCGTCCTGGCGACGATGATGCTCCCCGGCCAAGTGACCATGATCCCCCTTTTCATCATCTTTAGGCAACTGGGCTGGGTGAACACGTTTCTACCTCTGACCGTGCCCGCTTTCTTCGGCGACGCCTTCTTCATCTTCCTGATGCGCCAGTTTTTCATGAGCATCCCCAAGGATCTAACGGACGCGGCACGTCTGGATGGATGCAACCACTTTGATACCTATTGGCGGGTGGTGATGCCCCTGGCCAAGCCCGCGCTGGCAACCTTGATCGCCTTCACCTTCATCTGGACCTACACCGACTTTCAGATGCCACTGATCTACCTCAAAGACCGCGAACTGTGGACGCTCTCCTTGGGGATGCGGGGCTACCTGATGCGCTACGGCGCGGGGGGAGGCACGGCGCTGGGAGCCATGATGGCGGGGGCCACGCTCTACACCCTGCCTATGGTGGCGCTGTTCTTCGTGGCCCAGAAGTCGTTCATCCAGGGCATCGTTACGACGGGCTTCAAGTAAACCTTGCCGTCCGCGCCCTCACGGGCCGACATCGGCGAGGCCGTGCGGCGCGCACGCAAGGCTGAGAAAGGAGGGGAGACCGATCGGCAGAAAAGTCTTGAGAGGCGATCGCCACGGCAACCGGTAAACCATTTTTAGTTAGGGGAAAGGAGAGACCCCTATGAACGGAAGGCATATCACTCGTCGTGAGATGTTGAGGCTCCTGGGGATGGGCGCTGCCGGCGCCGCCCTGGCCGCCTGCGCGCGCGGCGCAGGCACCCCCACCGCCGCTCCACAGGCACCCACCGCCACCAGACCGCCCGCGGTCGCCACCGCCGCCGCCAAAATCCCTGAGGTGCAGGTTCCCACAGGGAACACGCTGGAAGGGTTTGTGCCCCAGAAGTCCAACCCCTCGGAGAAGATCAAACTCGTCTATTGGTGGGGGAACAACTACGAGCCGGCCCTGGAGTTCACCCACCAGATCATCGCCCGCTTCTCCATCGCCTATCCCAACGTGACCGTGGAGCCTGTAGCGGGCCAGAACTGCGACGCCTTCGTCACCGCCGCCGCGGCCGGCACCCAGATTGACCTCTTCCACACCTGGGATTGCGTGGAACGGATGGGCAACTGGGCCAAGCGCGGCTTGATCATCCCCCTGGACGACTACATCGCCAAGGACCGATACCCGCTGGACGACTTCGTTCCCGGCATCATGGACACTTGCAAGATGGACGGGAAGATCTGGGGCATGGTGGACACCGCTGGCGTCTTCCTGCTGTGGACGCGCCCCCAGCACTTCGCGGAGATCGGCAAGAGCCCCACGAGCCTCCCGCAGGACACCGATGAAATGTGGGAGTGGGCCCGCCAACTGACCACGCGGGACAAGGACGGCAACATCCAGCGCTTGGGCCTGGTCATACCGAGCTGGAACTGGCCACGCTTCACCTGGATCGTGAACTTCGGCGGCGTCCTATGGGATACGGAGAAGGGGGAGCCAACGCCCGATCACCCCGGCGTGATAGAGGCGTTGAACGACCTGATCGCCCAGGTCAAATACTTCGGCGTGGAGGCTTTGGATCGCTGGTCCACCAGCATCGGCTCCCAGGGAGGCGAGCAGAACCCCTGGCTAGCCGGTAACCTGACCATGCAGGTAGATGGGGACTGGACCGGCCAGATGATCTTTGACTTCCATCCGGAATGGGAGTTCGGCAAGGACTACAACGCGGCCCCGCCGCCGCCTCCACCAAAGGCCAAACAGCACGGCGACAGCGCCGTGGCCTGGTGGTCCTGGCCGTGGGTCATCCCCAGCGTCGCCAAATACCCCGATTGGGGATGGGAACTGTTGCGCTTCTTCAAGTCGCCGGAGTTCGCGATCAACGTCCACGCCAAATTCAAGGAAATCCTGGTGCAAAAGAGCCTGATGGACGACCAGCGGTTCTGGTGGCCGGCGGCAAAGGTAGCCAGCGAGATCGTCAAGGGCGGGCGCAAACTGACCACGGTCATGCCTATGAACCCCGTGGCCGGCGAGTACGGCAACCTGCTGGGCGAGGCCTTTGACAACATCCTCCATTTGCAGGAGACGCCGGAGGCAGGCATGGCCCGGGTGAAGAGGGAGACGCTGGAGAAGTTAAAGGAGTTTCAATCCTGAGCCCGGGGTTTTTGCCTCTCCGCTCTTGTGGACCTGCAGGCTATCGGTTCCTTGGCGGGGCCGATAGCCTGCCTTTGCAGCCAGCGCGCCGTCAACGGGTGGAATGAGGATGACCGCCGCCTTTCCCTGCGCCGCCTGCTGCGACATCGGCGGCACGAAGGTGCTCATCGGATTCGTAGATCAGGCAGGGAACGTCCTGGCCCGCGAGCGTTACCTCCTGCGGGCCCCGCGTGAGCCCGCCGAGGTGGCCGCCGAGGTGGCCGCCCGCTTTCGCCGCTTGGCAGGCCAGACGGGCTTGGCTTGGGAGGCGGTGATCGGCGTAGGGTGCAGCGTGGCGGCCATGCTGGATGCGGAGAAGGGCGTCATCTTCTCCGCGCCTAACCTGGGCCCCTGGCAAGGCGCGCCGTTTGCGGCCATCCTGCGCGAGGCGACCGGCCTGCCCGTTTGGCTGGAGATGGACGCTCAGGCCGCCGCCTTGGGCGAAGCCTGGAAAGGCGCGGGGGTAGGGGCCGAGCACCTGGTGTACGTCGTCGTCGGCACGGGCATCGGCGCGGGCATCCTGGTGCATGGCCGGGTCTATCGGGGCTGGCGCGGCACCGCAGGGGAATTCGGCCACACCACCGTTGAACCCGACGGGCCGCCTTGCAATTGCGGCAACTTCGGCTGTCTGGAAGCCCTCGCCGCAGGCCCGGCCATCGCCCGCCGCGCCGAAGGCGCGCTCCGGCAGGGGCGCCCAACGGCGATCCGAGACATGGCCGCCGACGGAGCCGTGGACGCCCGGATGGTCTTTGACGCGGCGCGGCACGGCGACGAGGTCGCCCTGGAGATCGTGCACAAGACCGCTGACTATCTAGGCGTCGGCCTCGCCAACCTGATAGCCCTTCTGAACCCGGAGGCGATCGTCCTGGGGGGCGGCATCGCGCGCGGCGCAGCCGACCTCCTGCTGGAGCCGATCCGCAAGGCCGTAGCCCGTCGCTGCGGCAGCTGGGTGGACCTGCAGGGAATGCGCATCGTGGTCGGCGCGCTGGGCGACGATGCCGGCCTCCTGGGGGCCGCGCGCCAGGTCTGGGAGGCAGCCTCCTCTGAGGCAGGATAACGTGATCAGGTTCCGAAGGAAGGGTAGAACAATGCCTGAGCCTCGCTTGGCCATCGTCAAGGCGCAGGAGACGCTCTTTTTCAGCCATTGGGAAGGGAAGTTATGTCAATGGGTCTTGGCGACCATTGAGAATCGGTTGGGGCAGCCCGTGCCAGGGACCGTCACCATCGCAGCAGCGGGAGAGGAAGTGGCGACCCCCCTGGAGGTCGCGCCGGGCGTGCGGGAGTACCGCTGCTACGCGCCGACCCTCTGGCCCCATCACCCGCCGGTCGCCGAGGCGCCCGTGCGTCTCACCACGCCGGAGGGCGTCGCGACCGCCGTGACCTCTGTCGGCCACCACCGGCCCTGGACGGTTTACCTGCTGAGCGACGTTTGCACCGACTACACCTGGGTCTACCACGACGAGGAGTCGTGCCGCGCGGACGACGCCGATCTGATGGAAGCGGAACTTGCCCTGGCCGAGGCGACCCGCGAGGCGCCGGAGGCCAACCACAACCACTACAACACCGTGCACGCGCGCGAGGTGGAGTTCTACCTGGAGCGGTACCCGCAGCACGCCGAGCGGCTCTTCGCGCACATCCGCCGAGGGACCGTGACCCTCAACCCCTTCTTCAACATGGCCATGACCTGCGCCATGAGCCTGGAGGAGTTGATTCGCCAGTTTTATCCGGCGCGCGCGTGGGCCAAAGAGCATGGGTTGGACATCGGCTACGCCAACCATCAGGAGACGCCGACCATCGCCTGGGCGATGGCGACCATCCTCGCGGGGTGCGGGATCAACCACCTGGTCAAGTCCATCCTGCCCTACGAGTGCCCATGGGCGAAACGCCTGGAGGAGCCACCCGTCTTCGCCTGGGAAGGGCCCGATGGCAGCCGCATCCTGGTGCGCCGTCGCAACGAGGACTACGTAGAGGGCAACTTCGTCCTGCGCGACCTGCGCGCCACCAACGCGGCCCTCCACGAGCAAATCCTGCCCGCCTATGAAAGGTGGGGAGAGCGCTACCCCTTCTCCGCCGTCGCGCTGGTGGGATGCTACGGCGACCTCTCCCCCCAGAGCAAAGACCTCCCCGCGCAGAAGGCGGCCACCATCGCCGCCTACAACGCCCAGGGTTGGGAGTATCCGCGCTTGGTCAACGCCTCCCACAAGCAGTTCTGGGACGACGTAGATGCCCAGATCGCCGCGCGCGGCTTGCAGGTGCCTGCCTATCGGGGCGATTACGGCGCGTCTTGGGATGCCTGGCCGGTCAGCCTGGCCTACGATGCGGCGGCCTGGCGGCGGGCGCAGGAGCGGGCCGGGGTTGCCGACCGCCTGGCCGCCGTCCTCTCCCGCTTGGATCCCGCCTGGTACGCGGCCCACCGCGAGGCGTTGCGTCAGGGCTGGATGAACCTGACCTACCTGGCCGATCATGCCTGGAACGGGGCCAACGATGGCAACCGCGCCCTCAACGCCGCGCTGCGCCGCCGTTGGCAAATGGCGGCCAATCAGGCCTTCGCCGCGGTCATTGACGACGGCCTGACGGCCCTGGCCCGACGCGTCCCGACGGGCGATGAAAAGCGACTCTTGGTGTTCAACAGCCTCGGCTGGGCGCGGACGGGGATTGTCCGGGCGGAAGGGGTTGACTCGGCCTCGCGCGTCACCGACCTGGCAACCGGCGAGGCGATGCCCACACAGATCGTAGAGGAAGGCGGGCGGCCGCCCGTGCTCTACTTTGAGGCCCGCGACGTGCCCGCTGTGGGCTACCGCGTCTTCGCCGCGCAACCCGCCGACCGGCAGGCGCGACCTGCCGACGCGCCGTGGCGATTCACAGAGCACGGCTTGGAGGGCCCCTTCTATGCCGTGAAGGTGAGCCCGGTCACCGGCGGCCTCGTCAGCCTGTACGACAAAACGCGCGGCAAGGAGCTGGTGGATCCGAGCAGCCCCTACCATCTCAACCAGTGCCTCTACCTGTCCGAGGGCGCGGAGCACACCCCCCAGGCAGCAGAGGTAGAGCAAGGCCCCAGCGGCCCCCTGTTCGGCCAATTGATCGTGCGAACTTCCCTCAAGAACACCCAAGTGACGACAACCATCACGCTGTACACGAACCTGGATCGGGTGGACATCCGCAACGAGGTGGAAAAGATACCGACGAGCGAGAAGCAAGAGTTGGACTTCGCCTTCCCCTTCCGCGTGCCGGGGAGGCAGTACCGCTTTGAAGCCCCCGGCGCGATCATCACGCCCGGCGCGGAGCAACGCCCCGGCGCGGGGCAGGCGGTGACCGCCGTCCGCCACTTCGTAGACGTGTTCAACGATGAATTCGGCGTGACCCTCTCCCAGGCAGACGCGTACGTGGTGGAGTTCGGCCATCGGACGACGCTGGAAGACCCCCTGGAGCCTGATCCGACGAACAGCACGGTCCTCTCGTTGGCCTTGGGGAACCTGATAGACTGGCAAGAGGTTACGCGCGACCAAGCCGGCGTGACCCGTTTCACCTTCCGCTACAGTTTGCGGGGGCATGGCGGCGGCTTTGACCCGGTGGCCGCCGTGCGCTTCGGCTGGGAGGACAACAACGAACTGCTGCTCGCGCCCTTGTTACCCAGACAGCAGGGTGATCTCCCCTCCGATGCCCACAGTTTCGTGCAGGTGGAGCCGGATCATGTGATCCTTGCCACCCTCAAGGTGGCCGAGGAGGAGGGCCTGATCGTGCGCCTGTGGGAGTGCGCCGGCGAGGAAACGGTCGCTTCGGTGAAGGTATCCGGCCTGGGGCCTCTGCGCGCGGCGCGCCGGACGGACCTCCTGGAGAGGGATGAGGACGGCCTGCCGGTGGTGGGCGACGCGACGACGATCCCTGTGCGACAGCGCGGCCTGGCCGCGGCCCGCCTTCTATTCTCTTAGTTGAGGAGACGAGCATGTACACAGAGTGGTATGCCACCGAGTTCTTCTCGCAATACGCGCCCTTCAAGGATTGGGTGACCGGAAAGATGGTGCAGAGCACCAACGTCTTTGACGCCTGGATGCTCCTGGTCAACCTCAGCAACCGACGCGACGCCGAAGTCACGGCCACGTTCTTCTACGAGGACGAGCCGCCGAAGGATTTCACCTTCATCTTGCCTGCAGGTCGCCAGGGGCGGGTGCACATGCACGAGGAGCCGGACAACCTGGGCACGTCCAATTGCCCGCCGGGCTGCAACCCGCGCAAGCGCTTCGGCGTGCGCGTGCGCAGCACCGTGCCCATCGTCGTGCAGGCGACGGTAGGCGATCGCCTGGCTCACGAGCGCGTGACCAACAGCATGTCCACCTTCATGTTCCACCCCGGCCCCTTGGGCGACCTGGAGAAGCAATGGTACTACGTGGACTGCCTCGTCCTCACGCGGGAGGGGATGGCGCTGGAGGAGCGGGAATGGCTGACGATCCTCAACCCCAACCAGACGCCCGCGCACTGCACCATCACCTTCATCCCCGGCGGCGACGTGGACGTCCGGACGAAGGTCTCCCGGCCGGCCCGGTCTGACCTGCAGCCGGTGGACTACACGCTGACCGTGCCGGCGGAGCGCATCTTGCCTACCCTCCTTTCCGACCTGCCGCAGGTGATCCCCAACCAGCCCTACGCCGCGCGCGTGCACAGCGACGTTCCCATCACCGTGCAGGGGATTCGCCACATCTTTGAGCGCGGCAAGTACGAGTTCTCGCGCGCCTGGGCGGTGCTGGATGCCCTGCCCATCGCGACCGTTGAGGAATGAGAAAGCCCCTTCAGAATTTGATACAGACAGGAGGAACCATGTCCCAGGTGATCACAGTGCGTGGGCCCGTTGAGACCGATCAATTGGGGACGACGTTGATCCACGAGCACGTCCTCTTCCAGTTTGACGACTCGCGGCGCAAGGAATCTATAGACTTTCAGGTGAAGTTGCTGCGCGACGCGCGCGCGGTGGGCATCCAGACCGTGGTGGACCTGACGCCCGTGCGCCGCATAGACTGGTTCATGGAGATCGCCGAGCAGGTGGATGTGAACATCGTCGCCTGCACGGGGTACTACCGCGAGAAGGTGACGCCGAGGCCGCTCGCCGCGCTCAGCGAATCCCAAATGGTGGACCGCATGGTGAAGGAATTGACCGAAGGGATAGACAACCTGGGCGTGCGCGCGGGGATCATCAAGGTCGCTGCGGACACGCCGCAACTGACGCCGTGGGAGGTGCAGGTCTTCACCGCTGGCGCCAAGGCGCACCTCAAGACCGGCGCCTGCATCGCGACCCATGCCTGCGCTGGCGCGCGCGAGCAGGCCGAGGTGCTGCTGCGAGCCGGCGCGGACCTGAACTGCGTCTTCTTCTCCCACGTAGAGGCTGAGTTCGGCTGGGAGGGACGGACGCTTAAAGAAGAGGCAAAATATCTGGAGGAGATCGCCCGGCAGGGCGGTTCCCTCCTCTTCAACAACTTCGGCTTTGAGCACGACACCCCCTGGCCAGACCTAACCTACCTGCTGCATCACCTCTGCGATGCCGGCTACCAGGACAAAGTGTTGATCAGCATAGACGTCAACTGGACCTGGAACAACCAGACGGGCAAGATAGAGTTTGAGGCGGAAGCGGAACATCCGGAATGCGGCCGCCGCACCTACGCCTACATGATGACCGATGCCGTCCCCGCGCTTTTGCAGGCGGGCTTCACCGAGAAAGACGTGCACACCTTCCTGGTGGAAAACCCGCGCAAGTTCTTTGCGCGCTCTCGCCTCCGCTGAAAGGGGGATGATCCTATGCTCTACACCGAATGGTACTACGCCGAAGGTAAACTGATGGACAACCATGGGGGCAAGAAGATCGGCGACCACTGGGACTCCGGCGACTGGCTCTGCCTCCTCAACCCAGGCGACCGTGAGGCCCAAGTTACCATCACCGTCTTCTACGAGGACATGCCCCCGCGCGAGCATACCTTGACGATCCCGCCTCGCCGCTGCAAACAACAGCCGCTCCACGCCATCCCCGGCCTTTTGGAGCACAACAAACAGTACGGCGTGCGTGTGCGCTCCGACGTGCCCATCGTGGCCCAGGAGACGCGCGGCGAATACGAGCCGGATGATCCCGTCACCAACGCGATGGGTTCCGTCATCCTGACGCCGGGGCCCCTGACCGAGAAGGACAAGGAACTCTACTACGTGGACGGCATCATCCTGGCCGGGGGTATCCTGGAGGAGAGCGAGTGGCTTTCGGTCCTGAACCCCAACCCGGTAGAGGCCGAGATCAGGTTGACCATCTTCCACAGCCACAAGGAGCCGTCGTCCTACGCCTTCACCGTGCCTGCGGAGCGGGTGCGGTGCATCAAGATGGACGACCTGCCGATGGTGCCCAAGAACGAACTCTTCTCGGTCAAGATCACCAGCAACGTACCCGTCGTGGCCGAGGAGGTGCGCAGGGCCTACGAGAAAGGGCACTACACCTGCGCCCGCAGCATGTTCACCGTGATGTGCTTGCCGGCGCATTTCGCCTAGGGGAGCGAACAGGAGGACGTTATGCCGCACGGTTACACAGGCAAGATCTTGCGGGTGAACCTCTCCACCGGCGAGATCGGCGTTGAAGAGCAGAACGAGCGCTTCTACCGCACGTACATGGGAGGATGGGGCATCATCGCCCACTACTTGTTGAAGGAATTGCCGCGCGGGGTAGACCCCCTCAGCCCCGACAACCTGCTGATCTTCGCCACGGGGGTGGTAACCGGCGCGACGGTTGGGGGCAGCGGGCGGAGCGCGGTGGGCGGCAAATCGCCCCTCACGGGCGGCTTCGGCGAGGCCGACGTGGGCGGCTATTGGGGGGCCGAGCTGGTCATGGCCGGCTACGACGCCATCGTCATCACCGGCAAGGCCGAGCGACCAGTTTACCTATGGATCAAAGACGGAGCCGCCGAGATTCGCCCCGCTGAGCATTTGTGGGGGATGCTGACCGCGCGCACGCAGGCTACGTTACACGAGGAACTGGGCGACCATCGGGGGCGGGTGGCCCAGATCGGCCCGGCCGGCGAGCGGCTGTCGCCCATCGCGGCAGTGATGCACGACATCAACCGGGCCGCCGCCCGCACGGGCCTGGGCGCGGTCATGGGCTCCAAAAACCTGAAGGCGGTCGCCGTGCGCGGCACCAAGAAGGTGGAGGTCGCCGACCGCCAGGCCGTCCTGAGCCTTGCCCGCCACTATGCCGAACACTACCCGCAGACCTGGGCAGGCGACCTGCGCGATCAGGGCACAGCCAGCGGCCTGGCTTACCATCACCTGATCGGCGGCCTGCCCACCCGCAACTTTCGCGAGGGAACCTTCGCGGAGTACGAGTCCATCACCGGCGAGCGGATGCGCGACACGATCCTCAAAGAGCGAGATACCTGTTTCTCCTGCCCGGTGCATTGCAAGCGGGTGGTGGAGATTCAGGAAGGGCCCTATCCGGTAGATCCGGTTTACGGCGGGCCCGAGTACGAGACCATCGGCTCTCTCGGCTCCAGTTGCGGCGTGAGCGACCTGGCGGCCATCGCCAAGGCGAACGAACTGTGCAACGCCTACGGGTTGGACACCATCTCCTGCGGCGTAACCATCGCTTGGGCCATGGAGTGCTTTGAGCGCGGCCTCCTCACGTTGGCAGACACGGGCGGCATTGACCTGCGCTTCGGCAACGCCGAGGCCATGGTGCGGATGGTGGAGTTGATGGGCAAGCGCGAGGGCTTCGGCCGCCTCCTCAGCGAGGGATCGTACCGGGCGGCGAAGGCCATCGGCCGCGGCACCGAAGCCTTCGCCATGCACGCCAAAGGGCAAGAGGTCCCCATGCATGAGCCGCGGGTGAAGTACGCCCTGGGCATCGGCTACGCCGTCTCGCCCACCGGCGCCGACCACAACCACAACGTCCACGACACCGACTACACCACCGAGAACGCGATCGCCTCGGTGCGCCCCTTCGGCATCCTGGAGCCCCTGCCGTTCAACGACCTCGGCCCGGCCAAGATGCGGCTGGCGGCGGTGGAGATCCCCTGGTCGGTCGTCATGAATATCCTCGGCTTCTGCGGCTTCGTCTTCTTCACCTTTGACCGCTTCCGCATCGTAGAGTTGGTCAAGGCCATCACCGGCTGGGATACGTCGCTTTACGAGCTCCTCAAGGCGGGCGAAAGGGCCTACACCATGGCGCGCGCCTTCAACGCCCGTGAAGGCTTCACCGCGGCCGAGGATCGGCTACCGGCGCGCTTCTTTGAGCCGTTCCGCGAGGGGCCCTCGGCAGGCAACGCGCTCCCGCCGGAGGGCTTTGCCCAGGCGCTCCGCACCTTCTACCGGATGATGGGCTGGGACGAGGAGACCGGCGCCCCAACGGCCTGGAAACTGCACGAGTTGGGCGTCGGCTGGGTGGCCGACATACTGTACCCCAACGGAGAATCATCATAACAGCGGGAGGAACGCCCATGCCTGAGATGACCAAAGCCGAGATTGATGCCTTCCTGGCGCAGCCGGTCCTGGCGCGCATCGCCACGGTGCGGCCAGACGGGCGCCCCCACGTGGTGCCCATCTGGTTCTGGTGGGATGGCACCAGCATCTATATGGAGACGCCGCCAACCTTCGTCAAGGCGAAGAACCTGCGCAAGAACCCCAACTGCGCCATCAGCATAGACATCACCGAAGGGGGGCTTCGCTTCAAGGCGGTGATCCTGGAAGGCCAAGTAGAGTTGATAGAGGATCGCGAGTTCGTCCTGGACATGGTCAAGCGCATCTACACCAAGTACCTGGGCGTGGAAGGCGCGCAATCACCTACGCCCCAACGGATGATCAACAGCGTGCACGTGATCATCAAGATGACGCCGACGCGCATCCTGTCGTGGGACGACACGAAGGTAGCCCTAGCCCCGATCCCTTAAGGGAGCCGACATGAAGGCGAAACTGGCCTACATCGGCGGCGGGAGCCTCTTCGTACCCTCCATCGTGAACGGCCTTGGCCACGTCATGCGGCAGGGCAGGCCACCCTTCGCCGTAGAGCTCGCTTTGTACGACATCGCGCTGCAGAGGGCGGAGCGCATGCGGACCTACGCGGAGATCGTGCGCCGAGCTTGGGAAGTGCCGCTCCGGGCGACGGTGGCGCCCTCGCGCGAGGCTGCCCTGGAAGGCGCGGATGTGGTTTTGGTCTCCGTCTGGCTGCGAGAGGAGCATGAGCGGTTAGATCGCCTTCTGCAGGGGCTGGGCTTCTCGCTGCCGGAGGAGGGGCCAGGGGTGGCCGGTTGGGCCCTGGCCTGCGCCCCGTGGAGCCTGCGCCTGGCGGCCGACATGCGGAGGTACTGCCCCGACGCGCTCTTCGTGACCCTGATGAACCCCACCGATGTCCTCGCGGGGGTGGTGGGCGAGGGCGGTCACGTGCAGGCCGTCGGCCTCTGCGTGGAGGTGGACGGCCTGCGCGGCGCCTTGGCCTACTACTTCCGCGTGCCCTATGAGAGCATAGCGTTGAAGCACGCGGGCGTCAACCACGACGGCTGGGTCCTCTCTCTGACGGTCAACGGACAGGACGGCTACGCGCTCTGGCGGGAGAGGTGGGGGGAGATAGAGCGCGATCCGGACTACCATCCGGGGAATCGGATCATCGGGCCGATCCTGGAATTGACCGGCCACCTACGCAGTTCCGCCTACCATCATTGGCCTTACCAGGTCGCGGAGGGGCCGGAGGAAAGGGCGCGCTGGCCAGCCTGGCAGGGCAAGCGAGAGAGGCAGGAAGCCGCGCTGGACGAGGCGCTGCGCACCGGCGAACCGATCACCGACCCGCCGGGCATCCACCCCGAACGCTCCCTCCTCAATTACCCTTACACGGGGCTCACCGTAGGGAGGCTGATGCAGGCCGTTGCCACAGGGGAGGCGCAGGTCGTTCCCTTGCAGGTGCCCAACCGGGGCGCCGTCGCCAACTTCCCGGCCGAGGCGATCGTGGAGGTGCCGGCGCAAGTGCAGGGGCGTACGGTGCAGGCCGTGTCGGTCGGGGAGGCGCCGGAGTGGCTGGGAGGCTACACGCGCCTCCTCGCCATCCAGCGCCGCCTGATCGTGGAGTATGTGCTAGGGCGTCATCTCCCAACTTTGAAGCAGGCCCTGGCGGTCTTGCCGGTGTGGGGAACGGCTCAGCAACTCAACCGTTACGCAGAGGCGCTTCATCGGGAATTCGGCGACGGGTAAGGGGGCGCCAAAGGAGAGGAAAACCGGGTGGCAGAACTCTGTCTGGTCGGCTATACCTATCGCGGGTACGAGATGGCCTATGCCTGCGCCCAGGCACGGGCCTTCGGCTACAGCGGCATTGAACTGCGCGATTTCCGAGACGTGGACCTCTCCACGCCGGCCGGCGTGTCCGATGCCTTGCGTCGGGCCAGCCGCCTCGCCGCGGATCACGGCCTGACCATATGCAGCGTCTTCTACGCCCCCTTGCCCGTCTCTCGCGAGGGGGAAAGGGAGGAAGAAGAAAGGGCCTTCGGCGAGGTCATCGCCATCCTGGCAGGGTTTCACGTGCCTATTCTGCACACCCGCCTCAGCCTGCACCGGGCAGGGAAGGGGCAGGAGGTCGTCTCGGCCAGCGCCCTGGAGTCCGACTACGAGGCGGCGCGGGAGACCCTCTCACGCGTGGCGCGCCGGGCCGAGAAGCATGGGGTACGCCTCGCGCTGGAAAGCCACATGGGCACGATCCACGACACGGCTGCCTCGCAACGGCGCATCGTGTTCGCTTGCGAATCGCCTTATGTAACGGCCTCCTTGGATTTCGCCAACCTTCTCATCGCGCATCGGGAGGAGTCGCTGGTGGAGGCGGTCCGGGCCTTTGGCCCGCGGATTGGCTATACGCACATCAAGAACGTCAAACTCTCACCCTGGGGCTACGATTGGAACCTGCCGGTGCGCTGGGGCGACATCAATTACTACAGGGTGCTGCAAGCCTTAAAAGAAGCATCCTACCGAGGGCCCCTGGCCGTGGAGTATTGCGGGACGGGAGACCCCGACGTGTTCGTCGAGGATGACGCGAACTATCTGAAATCTCTGATAGCGCGCGTCGGCCTCTGAGGCCAGATAATAAAGGGGGAACGACCGATGAGCGCAGCGACCTTTCGCATCCCACCGGTGATCCACTACGGCGCAGGCGCGCTGAACGAGTTGGGCGCGACGGCGCGGCAACTCGGCTTCACGCGCGTTCTCCTGGTGACGGATAAGGGCGTGGTGCAGTTGGGAGTGGCGGGGCAGGCCCAGAAGTTGCTGGCAGAGGCCGGCATGGAAGTAACGATCTTTGACGGCGTGCAGCCCGATCCGACGCTGGCGAACGTGGAGGAGGGCCTCGCGCTGTTGCGTCGCGCGGGGTGCGATGGGATCGTCGCGGTCGGCGGGGGCAGTTCCATTGATTGCGCCAAGGGGATCTCCATCCGCCAGGCCAATCCGGAGCCACTGCCCCAGTTCATGGGGGTGGAGAAGATCCCGCGCGCGGGCCTACCGGTGATCGCCGTGCCGACGACGGCGGGCACCGGCAGCGAAGTGACGCGGGTGATGGTGATCACCGACACCGAACGCGACGTGAAGATGATGTTCGCCAGTCGCCATTGCCTCTGCGCGGCAGCCATCGTGGACCCCGTTCTCACCCTCTCCATGCCGAGATCCCTCACCGCCGCCGTGGGCGTGGATGCGCTCGTCCACGCGATTGAAGCCTACGTCTCCAAGCGGGCGCAGCCGCTGACCGATCTCCTGGCCCTGTCCGCCATCCGCCTCATCTCGCAGAACCTGCGCGCCGCCTACAACGACGGCAGCGACCTCGCGGCCCGCAGCGCGGTCATGCTAGGGGCGATGCAGGCGGGCATGGCCTTCAGCAACTCGTCGGTTGCGCTCATCCACGGCATGGCGCGGCCCTTGGGCGCGTGTTTCCACTTGACGCACGGGCACTCCATCGCGGTGCTCCTGCCGGTGGTGACGGAGTTCAGCGTGTCGGCCGCGCCCAAACGCTACGCCCGCATCGCCGCGGAGATGGGCGAGAAGGACATCGTCGCCGCGCTGAGGAACTTGAACCGCGAGGTCGGCATCCCCTCCCTGCGCGCGCTGGGCGTGGAAGAGGCGCGCTACGAAGCGCTCCTGGAGAAGATGGCCCAAGACGCCATCGCCAGCGGCAGCCCGGCCAACAACCCCCGCGCGGCCAGCGTAGAGGAGATCGTCATGCTGTACCGTCGGGCCTACCAGGAGGGTTGAGAGATGACCACCGGTAAAAAGGTGGTGGTAACGGGCGGCACGGGCAAGGCAGGGCGGTGGGTCATCGCCGACCTGCTGGAGCACGGCTATCAGGTCACGAACGTGGACCTGCGCCCTTCGGACCAGGTGCACACCTACCAGGCCGACCTGTGCGACCTGGGCCAGGTCTTCGGGATGCTGGAGGGCAAGGATGCCGTCATCCATCTGGCGGCCATCCCCTGGCCGGGGGAGCACGCGCCGGAAGTCGTCTTCCGCAATAACGTGATGTCCACCTTCAACATCTTGCAGGCGGCCTGCGTGCTCGGCATTCGCAAGGTGGTGCTGGCGGGGAGCGAATCGGCTCTGGGCTTCCCCTTCGCTTTCCGACCTTTCAGCCCCCTCTACCTACCCATTGATGAGGCGCATCCCCTCCTGGCCCAAGACGCCTACGGCCTTTCTAAGATCGTCGGCGAGGAGTTGGGGCGCGGCTTCGCCCGCCGCGAGCCTGCCATGTCCATCATGACGCTGCGTTTCTCGTACATCCAGCGGCCGGAGGACTATGCGGGCGAGTTGCGCGCCGCGTGGGCTGACCCCGCGCGCAACGGCTTCAACCTGTGGGCCTACGTGGACGCGCGCGACGTGGCGCAGGCCTGTCGTCTGGCCTTGGAATCGTCGCAGACGGGCTACGACGCGTTCTACATCGCAGCGCCCGATACCCTGATGCGGGAGCCGACGCTGGCGTTGGTGAACCGCTACTATCCGGGCGTCGCGCGCGTGGCAGAAGGTTTCGGCGGGCGCATGTCGCCACTGGACTGCCGCCACGCCCAGGAGGTCTTGGGCTTCGCGGCGAAGTACACCTGGGAGCAGGTCGTCAGGCCGGAGGACATCGGAGCATGAAGATCACCGACATGAAAATCTACGTGGTGGATGCCGACTGGCGCGATTGGGTCTTCGTCAAGGTCTTCACCGACGAAGGCCTCACCGGCGTCGGCGAGGCCAGCCTGGACCGGCCCGAGCAGGTGGTCGCCATCCTCAAGGAGATGAAGACCTACCTCCTGGGCAAGAACCCCTTGCACATAGAGAACCACTGGCGCGCCCTGTACCACGGAAGTTTCTGGCGCGGGCTGCCGCTCCTTTCGGCGTTAGGGGGCGTGGAGCAAGCCCTGTGGGACATCCTGGGCAAGGCCTGCAACGTGCCGGTTTACAGCCTGCTGGGCGGCCCCTGCCGCGACCGGATACGCTGCTACACCCACATCAGCGAGGCCACCTCCGGCCATTCTATTTCCCAGCGGGTTGAGGAGGCTTTGCAAGCCGTGGCCGCAGGCTGGACGGCGCTGAAGTGGGATCCCCTCCCGCCCAATTTCCTCACCCTGAGCCCCGCGCAGATGCGCTTCGTGGTGGAGCAACTGCGCGCCGTGCGCGAGGCCGTGGGCGACGACGTTGAACTCATGGTGGAGATCCACGGGCGGCTGGACCCCAACACGGCCATTCGCCTGGCCCACGCGATAGAGCCGTTTCGCCCCTTCTTCATGGAGGAACCCGTGCCGCCGGATAGCCTGGATGCCCTGGCTAAAGTGGCGAGCCAGGTGCGCATACCCCTGGCGACCGGCGAACGGCTCTTCACCAAGTACGACTACTGGCCCCTTCTAGAGCGGCAACTGGTGGACATCATCCAGCCGGACCTGATCCACGTGGGCGGCATCCTGGAATGCAAGAAGATCGCGGCGATGGCCGAGGCCCGCTACGTGAGCGTCGCCCCTCACAACCCCAACGGCCCGGTGTGCACCGCCGCGACGCTGCACCTGGTGGCGAACATCCCCAACCTGAGCATCCAAGAGATGCCCGCCGACGACTACCTCTGGTTCGCCCACTGGCGCGACGAACTCCTGGTTGACCCGACGGTGGTGCAGGTCAAAAACGGCTATCTAGAGTTGCCCCGCGCGCCCGGCCTGGGCGTTGACCTGAACGAAGAGGCCATCGCCAAATATCCCCCGCGCGTTCGCCCATGGGGCGTCTCCTTCCAGGCCGAAAACGCCGTCATAGATTGAAAGGCGGCGGTTTTGCTACCCGATGGCCGGCGCGTCGGTTACGAGGCCTTGCAATTGGGCCAGCCGGTCGGCGTACTGCGGTTCGGCCAGCGGCAGGCACTCTGCGAGTCTTACCTGGGCGGCCACCAGTTTCAGAGCAAAACTCCAGCAGGTAGGCTGACCGCACCGGCGGCAGTTGGTGCCCGGCAGCAGCCTGTAGATGGCCAAAGGCGTGGGACGCTGATGCGTCTCGTAATCGGGTGTGATCTCCGCCCGTCGTTCCCAGGTGCGGTTGACCAATTTCACGAGGCCTTCCACCTCCTTGATCGCCGCCTCGCGATCCTCCACGTTGCTGACCGCGATCTGGTAAGGCTGGAAAGCGATGTAGTGGCCCCCTTTGGTCCAGCGCAGCGAAGGCACAGCGGCATCATACACCGCGCCGCGCAAGGTGGCATTCAGATAAGGCAACGCCTCGCGGATATCGGTCAACAGGCGGGCGATGGCACTGAAACGCTCTGCCCCCGGCTCACACGGGGGGGTGAAGACCTCCAGATCGTACTTCTCAATGAGCATGGTCCACCTCCCTTCACTCCAGACGTCGCACCAGGATGTGCACGGCAGCCACGAAAAAGCCCAACGCGAACGCGCCCAAGGCGACCAGATCTAAGACCGCCACGCCGGGCGGCTTGCCCTCCAGCGCCGCGCGCAACGCTTCCACCGCGTAGGTAAGCGGTAGAAGGCGGGCGACTATTTGTAGCCCCTCAGGCAGCGACGCCACCGGCACGAATACACCACCCAGAAACATCATGGGAAAACGGATGAAGTTGGCGAGCGTCTGGGCCTCAAAGACCTCTCTCACCGCCACAGAAACGAAAGCCCCCAACGCCGAAAAGGCCATCGCCGAGAGGAGCAGGGCAACGGCCAGCAAGGGCCAGTGGATGCCGCCCGCGCCGAAGAGAGCCAGCGCGATGGCCAATACGGCCAACGTGACCGTCAGCCCGAATACCATGCCCCCCAGGAGTTTACCGGCCAAAAGCGCCGCCGGTCGCGCGGGGGCCAGCAAGAGCCGCTCCAGGGAGCCGATGCGCCGCTCAAAGACGATGACGATGGCCTCCATGGAACTGGTGCCGAAGAGAACGGTCAAGGCCAGGAGACCCGGCACCAGATCACGCAAGTCACCTGGATTGCGAATGGCAAAGGCCAGCACAAAGGCAAAAGGGAAGAGGATACCCCAACTGATGTTGGGTGGCTTCAGGTAGTAGGCGCGCAGGTCTTTCAAGGCGATGTAGAACATGCACCGCAGATCATCCGCCAGCATTGCCCCCTCCCTTGCCGCCCTTCTCGGCCAGCATGACCTCCGCGCTCAGGCCGGTCAGGCGGACGAAGACATCCTCCAGAGTAGGCCGCACCGTGTTGATCGCGAGCACACGGCGGTCGCCGGCCTCGGCCAGAGCCTTTCGCACCGCCGCGGCGACATCGTCCGCCTCAACGCGTCGGCTTTCCGGATGGCCATCCGCACCCGCCAACGTGATCTCCACCGTTCCTGCCCGACCCGACGCGGCTGCCTTCAACCCCGCCAGCGTATCCAGGGCAACGATGCGCCCCCGGACGATGATCGCGACGCGGTCGCACAGCCGTTCGGCCTCCTCCAGATAGTGGGTGGTCAGAAAGACGGTCCCCCCCTCATGACGCAAGCCGGCGATCATCTGCCGTAGATTGCGTGCGCTCATCACATCCAGGCCGGTCGTGGGCTCATCTAGGAAGAGAAGCGGCGGGCGATGGGCCAGCGCCGCAGCGATGGTCAACGCGCGCTTCATCCCGCGCGAGAGCCTGGCGAAGGGCACGTTGCGCTTCTCGCTCAGGCGAAAACGGGCCAACAGCGCCTCGGCGCGCGGCGCCCATTCGCGCCGAGGCACACCGTACAACTGCATGGCGAAGACCAGGTTATCGTAGGCCGACAACTCGTCGTACAGGTTAGACATCTCCGGCACAACGCCGATGCGCTTCTTGATGGATGCGATCTCACGCGCCAAGTCAAGGCCCAGGACATTGCCACGGCCCGAAGTAGGGCGAGAGAGGCCCGTCAACAGGCGGATGGTCGTCGTCTTGCCCGCGCCGTTGGGCCCCAGGAAGCCGAACACCTCGCCTTCGTGCACGCTGAAGTCAACACCGTCCACAGCGCGCAGCGGGGCGGCCCCTGGCCCTTGGGGGTAGACTTTCGTCAGTTGTGAGACGGCAATGACATCGCTCACGGCGAGACGCTGCCCTCCTTGCAAAAAGTAGGGAGGAGCCTCTCGGCCCCTCCCTACCCTGCCATCCCCCTACCAGATCATGATCCCGAAGTAGGCGGTGATGAACTTGACGGCCACGTACAGGAAGTAGAGGCCGAAGATCAACTTCAGCGTGGCCGGTCGGAAGCGCTTGATGATGGCCGCTCCTACCTGGGCGCCAACTACCGTCCCCGCCGCCAAGAGTAACCCTGCGCCCAGGTCCACAAAGCCCTGGGCCAGTTTGATCCCACCACCGACTACCGCCAGGGGGATCATCGTCGCGAGCGAACTTCCCATGGTGAGGTATACCGGCGCTCCGAAGAGGTAGATCAGCCCCGGCACCAGAGCATAACCACCGCCCAGCCCGGCCACGCCGGTAGCGATCCCTACGATGAAGCCGAAGAGGGCCCATCCCCAGGTCGGGCCGGGGATCGTTTTGCCCTCCCGCTGGGGCATCTTACGCTGCCTCACACCCTCCCAGATCATGCGAATGGCGGGCCAGAGGAAGATCAGCCCCAGAATCAACCCCAGCAGTTTGGCATGGGCCGTCAACATGGTGAAGAGCCAAGACCCCAGGATCACCCCGACGATGCCGGCTCCGCCCAGCCAGGCCACGGCTCGCACATCCAGGTTGCGGCGCACCAGATGGCCGTAGCCGCCAGAGATGGCGGTAAAGATCACCGCGAAGAGGGTGGTGCCGACCGCTACGGACGCGGGATAGCCCATCCAGAAATGGATCACCGGCAGCATCACGCTGCAACCGCCGGTGCCGATCAAACCGCCCAGAAGCCCGGCCAGGAAGCCGACCACCACCAGGACCAGATCGCGCACGATGGTCAGCGGCGGCACGGCTTCCCGGGTAACGAGCCCGCCGCTGGCGAAGTACCAGATCGCCACGGCGGCGATGATCAGGAGGATGACAACGGTGGGAAGCTGGTTACGCAGCGAGGGACCGACCTTGACCGACATGTTTCACCTCCAAGCAAAGTTGACTTCTCCTGGCCATCGTTCTCTTGAAGATGAGAGGCGGTGGCCTTTTGACGCCCGGCCCGCGACCACGCTGGCACGGGCAGCAGCAGACAGCTCGTCTGCGGAGACGAACGCCCCTCATGCCCTCGGACTCCTTTCGGCGGCTTCCTTGACCGCCCTGTCGCCGGCGCACCGCCAGAGGGGGCCATCGGTCGGTTTCTTTTGGCGATGGATCAGGCGGCCTGCACGATGCTCACAAGGCGCGCAGCGACCGCTCGCAGATCTTCCTCACTGTATGCAGAAGGCGGCCCCTTCCGGATGCCGCAGTCCTCCACCAGGTTGATGGCAACGGCAGGAACGAAGCCGGCACCCTCCACGATCTTGCGGGCGCAACGCAACGTACAGCCGTCCACCGTGATGATGCGTTTCACCCGAGAGGTCTTGTCCAGAACGTTCTGAGCCCCTGTGGGTAGCCCGCCCAGGCAAAAGATGCCGGCCTTTTCCGGCCCGACTTCCTTGACAGCCTGCAGGGCGGCCAAGCCCGTCAGCGTGCCTACGTTGGACATGCCGCCGAAACAGACGAAGAGCGCGTTCTCCGGAACATCGTTGCTCATTATCTTTTGGCTCCACTGGTTAGTTGATGCTGCTGGGGTGGCCATGCCGATTTTCGGCCTATTTCAACTCTATCGCTTTCCCGCAACATTCGGATACGCACAATCCACAGCCATCGCACCGCTCATAGTCAAAGACGATCCTGCCGCCCAGCGGCTCCCGCTCGTCGGCTTGGTAGTAGATCGCCTGACTTGGGCAGGCCACGATGGCTTTGCAGATGTCTTTCTGCGCGGGACATTTCCGCGCGATAATGTAGGGCCTCAAAGAACCACCTCCTTTTGTCGTTATTTCGCCTCGGCGGCAGCGAGGGCGCGTTGGCTACGCCGGCCGATCAGGTAGAGGCCGAAGGCCAGCAACCCTATGAAGGCGGCCAGATATAGCAGAAGAAGCCACACATTGGTTCCGTCCACCCAGGCCCCGTACATCAGGCCGGAGAGGGTGCTGAAAAGGGCCACCCAACCGACGTAGGTCCAGGCCTTCTTGCGACCGATGATCGCCGCGGTGATCAGGATGCTCTGCAGCGAGAGTTCCGGGTCGGCCATGAGGTAGGCGATGAGCGGCCCGCGATGCATCCCCAGGCCGAGAAACATCTTGGCGATGGGCACTTCCACCAACGTCGGGAAGTACATGAAGACGCCGAAGGCCACGCCGGCCAGGTTGCCTAGGATGGTGTTGTGGCCAGCAATGGCCTGCACCCACTCCGGCTGGATCAGGCGCCGAATGACCCCGACGGCGAAGACACCTACGATCAAGAGCGGGAAGATCTGGCGGACGAAGCGCCAGGTCTCCCATAGCCACTCTTGGACCTCGTGATCCGCGAAATGCCTCCGCGCCATGTACCAGATGGCAAGGAGTGCCAGGACGACACCGAACAATTTACCGGTCAGGTAGACCTCTAGCCCGTGGGCCTTCGGCTCCATGCGCGTGGCTGCTACGACCAAGGTCAACGCCACCAGCGCCAGAGAAGCCCAGGTCCAGCGGTTGTAACCCTCGTGAATCGTGTTCAGCCCGCGCCAGGCGGTCAAGGCGATGAGGACGAGAAGCCCGATCAGGATGGCCCCCTGCGCGGTGATCCCCTCCTCGCCCTTGGCCGGGTCAAACGGCACCAGCCGATAGAGGGCCTCCTGGAAGCGATCCATGCCTAAGATCGGCAAGGTGATGTGAGCATACGAGTTGAGAAGCACAGGGAGTTTGAGCGTGCCGAAGAGGAGGAGCGCCACCAGCAGGAGCAGGAAGATCACGGTCTTGCGGGTCAGGCCGCCCCGCCCGACGAAGGCGTCATCGGCGGCAGCGGCATGGGCGATGTCATCCTTGCTGAAGATGAGGGCCATGATCATGCCGATGCCGATGCCGAAAGAGAGGGAGAGGATGATGCGCGCCAGGGCGAAATCGCCGCCGATGGCGACGCCGGTGTACGCCAGGGCCAGGATGTTGGCCGCCGGCGCGAAGAAGAGGAAGGTGATGGCCGGCCCTAAGCCCGCGCCCTTCTTGTAGAT
>DAOTYP010000237.1:0-10976 GCA_034434975.1 Anaerolineae bacterium
TCGCGAGCAGCTGGCAGGCGTCTCGTTACCGAACGATGCCGTCGGCAGCACCAACGCCATCACGGGCACGATCGTCGGCAAAACGGACGGCAGCATCGTTACCTCGGAGAGCAAGTTCGTCGTGGATTTGCGCACACTGAAGAGCGACCGTTCGCAGCGCGATAACTTCCTCCGTCGGAACACCTTGCAAACGGACCAGTATCCATATGCCGTCTTCATCCCTACCTCAGCGTCGGGGCTACCAACGACGGTGCCGTCTTCGGGAGAGGTGTCCTTCAGCCTGATCGGAGAGCTCACGATTCGGGACGTGGCCAAAGAGGTTACCTGGGAGGCGACCTGTCAGGTACAGGGGGACGAAGCGACTTGCCAGGCTAAGACCAAATTTCCTTTCGCGTATTTTAACCTGGAGCAGCCGCGCGTTCCGGTCGTGCTCAGCGTTGAAGACAACATCGTCCTTGAGGTGGATGTCGTCTTGCAGCGAGTCGGCGGCTGAGGGGGGAAAGTAAAAGTGTGGCGAGAGAGGCATGAACCGCACGATCTTGGTGGTAGATGACGACAGGAAGATCGCAGATTTGATCTCCTTGTACCTCAAGAAAGAAGGGTACGGAGTGCTGGTTGCTTACGACGGCCAGGAGGCTTTGGATCTGGCGCGATGCAAGGAACCGGACCTCATCGTCTTGGACCTTCTCTTGCCCAAACTGGACGGTACCGAGGTTTGCCGCATTCTTCGTACGGAGTCCCGCGTCCCCATCATCATGCTGACGGCGCGCAGCACGGATGAGGACAAACTGTTAGGCTTGGACCTGGGGGCCGACGATTACGTAACCAAACCCTTCAACCCGCGTGAGTTGGTGGCACGCATACGGGCTGTCCTGCGTCGCATGGCTCCGGAGGAGGAGCCGCGCGAGGATATGCGTTTTGACGGCCTGACCATCAGCTTCGTCCGGCACGAGGTATTTGTGCGCGACAAGGCTATCAATCTGACTCCTACCGAGTTCCGCCTGCTGGGGGTTTTGGCCCGAGAGCCAGGCCGAGTCTTCAGCCGCGCCGAGCTGTTGGATCGGGTTTTCGGGTGCAACTATGAAGGGCTGGAACGCACGGTGGATGTCCATATCATGAACCTGCGCCGGAAGATAGAACCTGAACCTGGGAAACCGCGCTACGTCGTTACCGTACCTGGCGTAGGTTACCGGTTTGAGGGGCGTCATGTGGCATAGCCTGCGTCTGCGGCTTTTGCTGGCCACGATCTTGGTGGTCCTCGTCGCCGTCAGCGTCACGGCCTTCGTGGCCGGACGGCGCACGACGGGCGAGTTCCAGCGCTATGTAGAGCATGGTGGCGCGATGCGTTATAGGCGTTTCGCGCCGCTGTTGACTAACTCCTATCTTGCGAACCAAGGCTGGAGCGGCGTTCAACTGGAGGTGGAACGGCTAGGGCAGATCACCGGTCAACGGATCGTGGTGGCCGATGTTCAAGGCAGGATCGTGGGCGATTCCGAACGCAGCCTGGTCGGCAAGGCGGTTGGTGCTTACTGGCCGTCTCCGGCTTCCAGCATATTGGTTGACGAGACACGGGTAGGCTCCCTCTATGTGGACCCGATCCCGCCGCCCGGCCCGAACGAAGCCGATGTGGCCTTTCTGTCCGGGGTGCGGCGTTCACTCCTGTTCGGCGCGGGGATCGCCTGTCTGGTTGCCGTCGTGGTCACGCTGGGGTTGTCCAGCCGCATCGTTCGCCCGGTAGAACAACTCACCGTGGCCGCCTGGCGCATGGAGAAGGGAGACCTGACCGCGCGGGTTCACGTTCATTCTAAAGATGAGATCGGGCAGTTAGCCCATGCCTTCAATGCCATGGCCGAGAGCCTGGCCCAGCAGGAACAACTGCGCCGCAACCTGGTCAGCGATGTAGCCCATGAACTGCGCACGCCGCTGACCAACCTCCGCGGATACTTGGAAGCGGCCCGCGACGGTCTCCTGAAGCCGGACACTGCGTTGGTGGACAACCTTTATGAGGAGACCATGCTTCTCAGCCGTCTGGTGACCGACCTGCAAGACCTGGCTCAGGCTGAGGCCGGGCAATTGACGCTCATTCGCCAGCCGGCATCCCTGGCGGAGATCGTGGGGCGAGCGGTGGCCGTGCTGCAACCCCAGGCCGATGCTAAAGGACTGACCCTGCGCGTGGCTTTGCCATCAGATCTACCGCAGGTAGAGGTGGATCCTGAGCGCATAGGGCAAGTGCTGCGCAACCTGCTGCACAACGCCTTGGCCCATACGCCGTCAGGAGGCGAGATCAGCATCGCCGCGTGCGTGCGGGATCAGGAGGTGGTGGTGTCGGTCCGTGACACCGGCATAGGGATTGAGCCCGAACACCTGCCGCGCGTGTTTGACCGCTTCTATCGGGTAGATAAATCTCGCTCTCGTCAAACGGGAGGGGCGGGATTGGGGCTGGCGATCGTCAAGCAACTGGTCGTGGCCCACGGCGGCACGGTCGGCGTAGAAAGCGAGCCGGGCCAAGGGAGCACCTTTACCTTCACCTTGCCCGCTGTGCGGAGAAACTGACCCGAAGGCTGTAGCCGCACTCTGATGGCAAAAAACGGCAGGATCTCAGCCGCCAGACCCCGCCGAAGAGGCGACGGGCGGATTTGAACCGCCGATCAGGGTTTTGCAGACCCTTGCCTTGACCACTTGGCCACGTCGCCACCCAACGCTATTGTACCTGTTATTCCAGATCTTGTCAATTCACGCGTCCTCGCCATCCGCAGCCGATGTCCTTGACGGGGCCTCTCTTTCGTGCTACCCTATGAGCAGGTGTCGCGATCGCGGCGCCCGAGGAGGTGCCTATGGTGAGAGGAGTTCTTGCGGAGCAAGATACGTTGGCCTATGTATTGGATCAGAGGGTGAGAGAGGGCGATTTGTACGTGCAGGCAGAGGACGGCGCGGTGCGCTGCCTTGCCTGTGGGCATCGTTGTCTGATCAAACCGGGGCGGCGTGGGATTTGCCAGGTTCGTTATAACCGTGAGGGAAAACTGTACGTGCCCCATGGCTACGTGAGCGCCCTTCACCTAGACCCTACGGAAAAGAAGCCCTTCTTTCACTTCCTTCCCGGTTCGCAAGCCTTGACCTTTGGCATGTTGGGGTGTGATTTCCATTGCGGTTACTGCCAAAATTGGCTGACCTCGCAGGCTCTGCGCGATCCTGCTGCGGGCGTTGAGCCGGTGGACATCACCGCCGAGGATATGATTCGCATAGCCAAAAGATACGGGGCTCGCCTGGTGGTCAGTTCCTATAACGAACCTCTGATCACCTCGGAGTGGGCGGTAGACGTGTTTAAGATCGCCAAGCCGCAGGGGTTGTACACCGCCTACGTCTCCAACGGCAACGGGACGCCGGAAGTGTTGCAGTACCTACGGCCGTGGACGGACGGATATAAGGTTGATCTCAAGAGCATGAACGACCGCAACTATCGGCAGTTAGGCGGCGTGTTGCAGCATGTGCTGGATACCATCAAAATGGTCTTCGCGATGGGGTTTTGGTTGGAAGTGGTTACGCTCGTGGTGCCCGGCTTCAACGATTCCGAAGCGGAATTGAAGGAGGCGGCAAGTTTCTTGGCCAGCATCTCGCCCGACATCCCATGGCATGTAACCGCGTTCCATAAGGATTATAAGATGGTGGAGCCGGATAACACATCGGCGCGCGCGCTGATGCGGGCTGCCGAGATCGGCTATGAAGCAGGGCTGCACTACGTCTATGCGGGGAACCTCCCTGGGCGGGTGAATCCTTATGAAAATACGAGATGCCCCGGCTGTGGGTTGACCCTCATCAGGCGCTACGGTTTCCAGATCTTGGAGAACCGTCTGGGAGCGTCTGGCCGTTGCCCTCGTTGCGATGCTACCATCGCAGGGATATGGGCTTAGTTGGCAAACCGGCCAAAGGATAAGAAACCTTAAAATACATGAAATTACCTTAAAAGAAAATCAATTTTTTGCAGGCTTTTTCTCATCTCGGTGCCTTTCTTTAACATTAGGGGAAAATACCTACAAATTATTGGCCTTTATTTCTGAGAATCTACCAATTGTTGTATATCATGTGTGAGGATTTGAGGATACGGACATCGCCCCCCCGACAATGCATAATGGCTGCACAGCGCGCACAGGTGAAAATGGCCACTAAAAGTTGTACTCAAGGCCCTTATAGAACGCGGTATGTAGTATCATCGTTGAGGGAAAAAATGGGCAAGCAAGCCCCTTGAGAACGACCTATTGACACGGGGAAAAAAGTGTGGTATTGTATAGGTGCGCTCCGAGGAATTGGGAAGGCTGATCTGGAGCAACCGACCTGGAAAGAGGTCTTGGGGGAACAGCTACCGCGGGTAGCGCTTCGTGAGAAGCGCAAGGTGCGCAAGAGCGACGGCCCCGACAAGACATCTCGCGAGACTCAAGTACAGGAGCAGGTACTTCGGAATGGCTGGACGGTTCCTCGGGGCCACTTTTTATCCCCGGTGCAAGCCGGGGTTTTTGTTTTTGTTGTTCGCGACCTAAACACGCCCTCGCGACCAACGATGGGGTAATACCTTGTCCTCCTTGAGGACGCCGACGTATGGGAGATGCCGATACCGTTGCTGGTAGTCCAGACCATAGCCTACCAGATAGTGGTCCGGCACGTCAAACCCTGAATAGGCTAGGGGGATGTCAATCAGCCGCCGCTGGGGTCGGTTGAACAGGACGCAAACCTGCAAACTGGCCGGTTGCCTTGCCTTCAAAATATGAAGGAGATAACTGAGCGTCAAGCCGGTATCTATGACATCTTCCACAAAGATGACGTGGCGACCGGCGATAGGCTGATCCAAATCCTTCGTGAGGCGCACTCCGCCCTGACCCTTCGTACTGGGGCCGTAACTGGAGATCGCGATGAAATCTACCGTCATAGGGATCGTGATGGATCGCATCAAATCGGCCATGAAGACGATCACGCTTCTCAGCACCCCAATCAGGTGCGGCTTTTTAGTGGCGTAGTCCGCGGAGATTGCAGCGCCCAGTTCCGCGACTCGCCGTTGCAGCGTTTCCTCGCTGTATAGAACATGGCTGATGAGGTCCGGCAAGGGGGATGTATCAGGCATCTTGCTTCACCTGCTCGCCGGAAGGGGGATTATCCAGCACGACATGGCTTTCCTCCTCCAGGCCGTATTTGAGCAAAAGCCCTCGGATGTCTCTTCGCTTGAGCAACTTGATGGGCACGTCTGGGTAAAGTTCTCGGAAACGGCGTAACTTACGGTTCTTTTTCGTAACCAGGTGCGGCTGCATGGTTGTCAATTCAACGTACAACCCTTGCTGGGGCAGGTAGAAATCGGGGCTGAAGGCCTCTGTGACGCGTCCTTGCTCATCCCAAGCGAGGGGGAAGGTGTGCGGTTCGTATTCCCATGGGATACCGTAGAAGTCCAGGATGCGGGCAAATTCCGCCTCGGCAGGGTGCGAGAAACGAGGAGGCTGCCTTTCCGATCCCTCCGTTGTCATCATGAGGAACTCTTCCCGATGAATTGGGTTGCCAGCACGATCAACTCTGCTGCCTCATCCACACCGAATTTCGCCATGTTCAGCACGAGGTCGCAGCAGGCGGCATCGTCCCCCTTGAACTCGTGGATGGAGCGGAAGATGCGGGCGCGCACCGCATCGGCGGCGCGGATGCGCGCCCGTGCTACCTCTTCACTGCAACGGTACCTCGCCATCACCCGTTGCAGACGCACAGGCTCAGGGGCGGTGATGTGCACGTGCAAGACGTTGGGCCACCCGCGCAGGATCACCTGAGCGTTGCGGCCGACGATGACCGCATGGCCGCTTTCCGCGACCTCGCGCACAACCCGTCCTAAGGACTGGCGGTAGGCGCGGCGGGCTTCTTTGCTGGGGCGCACTCCCAGCAGGCCCAAGTCGTCCAACGCCGCCAAAGCGCACTCGGGCACGCCTGCCCTGCGGGCCGCTTCATTGATCAGATCGCGTCCCAGGAGTGGCGCTTTTAATTTCGCCGCCACGGCTGCGGCCACCGCGTTGCCCTCGCTACCCAGTTGCCGTGAGATCGTTACGACCGGCATCGTCCAACCTCCTACGCCGCGGCTTTGCGCCAGCGTCTCCTCTCAGGGCAATTTCTCGGAGATCGCCTTCGCCTGGGTAAACAGAAGCAGGTAGTCGCGCCCACCGGCTTTGGAGTCGGTGCCCGACATGTTAAAACCGCCGAAGGGATGCACCCCCACCAAAGCGCCCGTGCACTTGCGGTTGAAGTAGAGGTTGCCTACATGGAACTCGCGTCGCGCTCGCTCTATGTGCGCGCGGTTTGTGCTGTAGAGTGAGCCGGTCAACCCGTATTCTGTGCCGTTGGCGATGGCGAGCGCGTCATCAAAGTCGCGGGCACGGATGCAGGCGAGAACCGGCCCGAAGATTTCCTCTTGGGCAATGCGCGCCGTCGGCGGCACATCGCCGAAGACAGTAGGTTGGATAAAGTATCCCTTGTCGCCCGCAGGCCCACCGCCGTAGAGGAGTTTCCCTTCTTGGGTGCCTATCTCAATGTAGTCCATGATTTTGCGGTAGGCGTTGGCGTCAATCACCGGCCCCATCCAGTTGCGCCGATCCACCGGCGGGCCGACGGTGATCTTTCGCGCGCGAGCGATCACCCGTTCCACCACCGGCTCATAGATGCGGTCTACCAGGATGGCCCGTGAGCCGGCAGAGCATTTTTGCCCTTGGTAACCGAAAGCGCTGACCACGATCCCTTCGGCCGCCGCGTCCAGGTCGGCCGTCTCGTCCACCACGACCGCGTCTTTGCCGCCCATCTCTAAGATCGTGCGTTTGATCCAAATCTGGCCGGGCTGGGGGCGCGCGGCCAGTTCGTTGATGCGCAAGCCGACCTCCTTAGAGCCGGTGAAGGCGATGAAGCGCGTTCGTGGGTGAAGCACCAACGCGTCGCCGATGCTGCTGCCCGGCCCAGGGAGGAAGTTGAGCACGCCAGGCGGTAGACTGACCTCCTCCATCAACTTCACAAACTGGGCGGCGACGGTGGGCGCGGTGCTGGCAGGCTTGAGGATGACAGTATTGCCGGCCACGATGGCGGCAGAGGTCATGCCGACCAAGATGGCCAGGGGGAAGTTCCAAGGCGGTATCACTGCACCCACGCCCAAAGGGATGTAGCGGAGTTCGTTTTCCTCGCCTGGGTAAGGGACAAGGGGCTGAGGTCCGCCTAAGCGCAGCATCTCGCGCCCGTAGAACTCCAGGAAGTCAATCGCCTCGGCGGTGTCGGCGTCGGCCTCCACCCACGACTTGCCTACCTCAAAGACGATCCACGCGCTGAACTCGTGCTTGCGACGGCGCATCAGCGCGGCGGCGTGGAACAGGTAACGGGCTCGTTCCTCCGGCGGCGTGTATTGCCAGGTGCGGAAGGCGCCTTCCGCGGCGCGAATGGCTCTATCCACCAGTGCGGCGTCGGCTTTGGCGAAGCGCCCGATGACCTGATCGGGGTCTGCAGGATTGATAGAGTTAAAGGTTTCGGCGGTCATGATCCGTTCACCGCCGATGATCAACGGATAGGTCTGGCCCAGTTGCGAAGAGACTTTAGCGATGGCCGCCTCCATCGCCTCTATGTTCACGGCCTGGGTGAAATCCGTTGGCGGCTCATTCTTGAACTCGGGCTTCATCCGTCAACCTCCTCGTTGAGAGCTTGCAGGGCCTTTGCTGGCCCTATGATAACAGGTTCACCGTAGAGTGTCAACGAAGGATGGTTTCTAAGATTCGTCTATCGCTCCGGGCGAAGGCTAATCCCTTGAGTTCCTCGGGAGCGGCCCAGCGCACGTCGGTCGCCTCCAGCGGACGCGGCGTGCCTGCCACGATGCGGCAGCGAAAGACGTGGAGCGTGATGCAAAAATGCGTGTAGGCGTGAGGAAAGGTCATGATCTCCTCACCTACGGTTACCTCAATCCCTAACTCCTCTCGCAATTCGCGCGCCAGGCATTCTTCCAGAGTCTCGCCCTCTTCCCGCTTGCCTCCGGGGAACTCCCACAACCCTCCCAGAAGTTTGTGCAACGGACGCCGAGAGACCAAGAGGCGACCATGCTCGTCTTCAATGACCGCAGCGGTAACGTCGTAATGAGGCAAGGGACGCCGACTTGCTTTGCGAGGGATGCTTTCCTGCAGGCCTTGGCGCTGCGCTTCGCACAGGCCCAGCAGGGGGCAGGTGAAGCAACGAGGCGCTTGCGGCGTACAGATCGTCGCGCCCAGGTCCATCAGAGCCTCGTTGAAGGCGCCTGACCGTCCTCGGGGCAGGAGCGCTTCCGCCAAGCGCCAGAGGCGGCGCTGTGTGGTGGAGAGGCGTGGGTCTTCCTCTACGGCGAAGAGGCGGCAGAGGACGCGACGCGCGTTGCCGTCCAACGCGGGAACGTCTTGACCGAAGGCGAGGCTCAAGATCGCGCCCGCGGTGTAACGGCCGATCCCGGGCAGGCTTTGCAGCGCGTCTTGATCGTCTGGTACGCTGCCGCCATATCTCTCTACGATGAGACGGGCAGCTTTGTGTAGGTTGCGCGCCCGCGCGTAGTAGCCTAGGCCTTCCCATTGTTTCAGTACATCGTCTAAAGGCGCGGCGGCTAGGCTCTCCACGGTAGGGAAGCGGGTCAGGAACCGCTCAAAATAGGGCGTGGCGGTGGCAACCTGAGTCTGTTGTAGCATCACCTCGGCGACGAGCACGCGATAGGGGTTTCGGTTGCGCCGCCAGGGAAGGTCGGATCGTTGACCGCGGCCCCAAGTTAGAAGGCGCTCAGCAATAGCGTCGCGGGCCTCAGTGGGGAGGTCTTTCGGCAGAGACACGGCCCGAGGTTATCGCGGTGGGAGCGGCGCGCTGCATTGGAAGAGGAGCCACAACGCGAGCATGAGACCGAGCAGAACCCAGGCCCACACCGGCAATCCGCCTACGATGCGGGTGGCCTGGGGCTGTTTTTTGGGTTGTGGCTTCGGCAATTCGGTGCTACAGCGCCAACACTTGATCTTGTCGTCGGGGTTCCAAGTGCCACAGTTGGGACATTTCATACGAAACCTCCCAGGCCACATGAGCCGCGATGGCCTAGCCAGATTATAGCACCTCGGACGCGTTCGTGGCAAAACGGCCTTGAGGCCGCCGTTCCCCCTTTTCTATCATGGGTTGCTGGAAGGGGGTGATCCTTGGGGCTTCTCCGGCTCTTGCACGCGGTAACCGCGCGGGATTTTCGGAAGGACGGCCCTGCCGGAATCCAGCGCGTCTAATCCATAGCGCAGTGCCCATTGGGCCAATCCCACCAAGGGCACGTCTTCCTGCTGGGCGCGTGCCCGCAGGCGGGCCAAAAGATCGTCGTGAATCCGGAAAGGGGCCCTTTTCCCGTAGCGTTGATTGCGTAGTTCCTCTAACATGCGCGCGGCCATGAGGCGCGCGGGAATTTGTCTGGTGGGAAGTTCCTCCGGCTTCGTTTGGCCGGTTCGCAGGCGATCGCCGATGACATCAGGGGTGCGCATGGGTCGGCGAGACATGCTCTATTCCTCCGCTGTCTGATCCTGAAGCAAGATCACGCCCATGTCGCCCGGTCCATGGACGCCGATCGTTAGAGTCTGCTCTATGTCGGCGGTGCGGCTCGGTCCAGTAGTCAACATAAGGTAACTGGTCCGCCAGTGAACGCCCTCGGCCAATAGGTCGGCCTGCAGGCGCGGGATGAGCGCTTCCAAGTGCGGCACGATCTGGCTTTCATGCACAAAGGCTATGTGCACGGGCGCAAGCATGGTCGCCGCTCGCGGCAAGCCTCGGCGAGCCGCGAGCACGATGGTGCCCGTCTCCGCGATGGCATAATCTGCGCCCGATACGCACAAATCTGCCGCCGTTTCCACGGCCAACAGGTTCGCGCGCGCTTCTGGGCTGATGTCGGCCGCTGTGTCCCCTCGCGCCGAGATGATCGTCGTCTCAAGGTTTGCCTCTTGCAAGGCGGTAGGTATGCCTATCCGTTGGAGGATGGGCGCGTCTACCAAGACCACGCGCCGGATGCCGCGGGCGGCGATGAACTCCAGCAGGATGCGGCGGGCTTCGTCCGCGTCGGCCGCGCGGTGGGCATGACCGCCGACGGCTTCCAGCGCGGCGACGAAGCGCTCGGCATCGGTCATCCCTTCCGGTGGGAGTGAATGGGCGGGCGCGCGGGAGGGCCTCGCAGGCTCCAGGTTATGGTCCGCTATCGGCTTTGCCAGATGAGCCCGAATGCGGGCTAAGATGGCCTCGCGCGCATTTTGCGGTTTGGTCGGTGCTGCCATGGAGACCTCAATGGATCGCAGCTTCAAGATGGTTTCTCCACGCCTTCTCGCGCTAGCGCCCGCCAGCGGGCATGAAACGGTTGGACGGCAGGTGCCGGCAGGTCGCGCCCAGCCGTCCAACGGTTGATGATCGGCAAGGAGACCTCCCTGATCCAACCGTTGCGGGCCAGCGGACGCAAGACCAACGCTCCGATGCGCGCCCCCAGTCGGTATAACCTAGGATGGGTTGTCCCCCAAGCATAGAGGCGGAAAAGAAGGCTTTCCCACCAAGGGGTGCTCTTCTCTTCCACTTCCTGGGCGCGGAGCGCGAGGAGCATGCGCGGCAGATCAATCTGGACCGGGCAGACCTCTTTACAGGCACCGCATAAGGATGAAGCATGGGGCAATGCTCCAAACCGTTCCCGTCCCTGATAGAGCGGCGTCAGCACGGCGCCGATGGGCCCGGAATAGACGCCGCCGTACGCATGTCCGCCGATGGCGTAATAGACTGGGCAGATGTTGCTGCACGCGCCGCAGCGGATGCAGTACAGGGCTTCCCGATATTCGTTTTCCAGGATGCGGGTGCGCCCGTTATCTACGAGGATCAGATGGAGTTCCTCCGGCCCATCCGCCTCACCCGGGCGGCGCGGGCCGGTGATGCAGGTAACGTAACTGGTGAGGAGTTGGCCCGTAGCGCTGCGGGTTAAG
>DAOTYP010000238.1:0-16290 GCA_034434975.1 Anaerolineae bacterium
ACACCGATCGCATGGACTACGTTTCGGCCATGTCCAACAACCTGGGCTACTGTCTGGCGGTAGAGAAGTTGCTGGGGATTGATATCCCGCCGCGCGCCCAGGCCATTCGCGTCATCGTGGCCGAGTTGCAACGCCTCGCCTCGCACCTGGTCTGGCTCGCGACCCATATCCTGGACATCAGCGGTACCATCATGAGCCTCCTCATGTACGCCTTCCGCGAGCGCGAGCAAATCCTGGACATCTTTGAGTTGATCTGCGGGGCCCGTCTGACGACCTCTTATGTGCGCATCGGCGGGCTGTGGCGCGATGTGCCTCCTGCCTTTGAGAGCCGGGTGCGCGAGGTGTTGGAGTACTTCCCCAAGCGGATTGACGAGTACGAGCGGATGCTCACGGATAACCCCATCCTGCGGGGGCGGTTGGAGGGCGTTGGCAAACTGACGCCGGAGCAGGCCATCGCCTTGGGCTGCACGGGGCCGCTCTTGCGTGCCAGCGGCATCCCTTACGACGTGCGCAAATTCTTCCCTTATTCCGGCTACGAGCAATACGACTTTGAGGTGCCCACTGCCACCGAGGGAGACTGCTACGCCCGCTATCGCGTGCGCATAGCCGAGATGCGCCAGTCCTTGCGCATCATCCAGCAGGCGTTGGATTCACTCCCTCCTGGGCCGGTGCACACCTCCGACCGCAAGGTCGCGCTCCCGCCCCGGGAGGAACTGGATCGGAGCATGGAAGCCCTCATCCATCACTTCAAACTGGTGACGGAAGGCTTCTTTCCGCCCAAGGGGGAGGTTTACTACGGCATAGAGTCGTCTAAGGGTGAGTTGGGCTACTACATCTACAGCGACGGCTCGCCCAAGCCGTATCGGCTCCACATCCGCGGCCCTTCGTTTGTGAACTTGCAGGCCACCGACCCGATGGCTCGTGGCCACCTGATGTCAGACCTGGTGGCGATCATCGGTTCCATTGACATCGTCCTGGGCGAGGTGGATAGGTAGAAGAGGGGGCTCTCTTTAACGAGAAGAAGAGGTCGTGCCTTTGCTGGAGGCGGTCGGCCCTGAGGGAATGTTTGTGCAGGTGGTGGCCCCGAGCGAAGCGGAAGCGCGAGCCTTGTTGGATGAAGTGCAACCTTACCGACAGTAAGAGGGATTGGGCACCCCCTCTCACCGATGGGTAACAGACGAGTGGGGGGATTTAGGAGGGATCGGTGCTTTCAGACGCCGCTAAGAACGAGATCCGCCGACTGATGGCGCAATATCCTCAAGCCCGGTCGGCCTTGGTGCCCGCGCTCTACGTCTTGCAGCGGGAGCAGGGGTGGCTGCCGCCGGAGGGAATGGCCGAGGTCGCTCGGCTCATGGACCTGGACCCTGCGGAGGTGGAGGCGGTCGCTACCTTCTACAACATGTTGTACAAGAAGCCGCAGGGCGAATACGTCATTGAACTTTGCACCAACGTCCCCTGCATGTTGCGCGGCGCGGATGCCATCGCCGAACATCTGAAGAGGCGGCTCGGCGTGGATTGGGGCGAGACGACGTCGGACGGTCGGTTCACCCTCAAGCATATGGAATGCCTTGGCTCCTGCGGCACTGGCCCGACGATGTTCGTGCGGCGCCGGGGCGTCGGCGGACGCTACTACGAGCAACTGACGCCGGAGCGTTGCGATGCGATCCTGGCGGAACTGCGGGCCAACCGCGCGGACCTGCCTCTGGAGCCAGACCCGCGCGGGCCGGCCCATTTCGGCGGCATGGAGCCGCTCGTCTTGCTGGCGCGCGTCCGCCGGCCCGATTCCCACAAGATAGAGACCTACCTGGCTGACGGCGGCTACCAGGCGCTGGAGAAGGCGCTCAAGACGATGACGCCGCAGCAGGTGCTGGAGGAGGTCAAGAACTCCGGCCTGCGCGGGCGCGGCGGCGCGGGCTTCCCCGCGGGCATGAAATGGGGCTTCCTGCCGAAGGGCGTCTACCCGCGCTATCTGGTGTGCAACGCCGACGAGAGCGAGCCAGGCACCTTCAAAGACCGAATGCTGATGGAGTACGATCCCCATCAGGTGCTGGAAGGGATCATCCTGGCGAGTTATGCTTGCGAGGTGAGTCACGCGTTCATTTACATCCGCGGCGAGTACACCTTCGCCCACGCGCGCCTGAAACAGGCCATAGAGGACGCCTATGCTAAAGGCTTCCTGGGGAGAAACATCCTAGGCACAGGCTACAGCCTGGAGTTGACGCTGCACCAAGGCGCGGGCGCTTACATCTGCGGCGAGGAGACGGCACTCCTTACCTCGCTGGAGGGCCAGCGCGGCCACCCGCGCCTGAAGCCGCCTTTCCCGGCGGTGGAGGGCCTCTATCGCAAGCCGACGGTCATCAACAACGTGGAGACGCTCTGCAACGTCCCGCACATCATCCGGCATGGCGCGGCCTGGTATCGCTCTTTCGGCACGGAGAAGAGCCCCGGCTTTCGCATCTTCTGCCTGAGCGGGCATGTTCGGCGCCCGGGCCTCTATGAGTTACCTCACGGCGTGCCGTTGCGTACCCTGATCTACGAATACGGTGGCGGGCCGCCGGATGGCCAGCCCGTCAAGGCGGTGGTCCCCGGCGGGCTTTCCATGAAACTCCTCTCGGCGGACCAGCTGGACACGCCGCTGGATTTTGAGGCGGTGGCCGCGGCAGGCTCCCTCCTCGGCTCCGCGGGGGTCATCGTTTTCGGCCAGAACCAATCTATGGTAGAGGTGGCGCTGCGCACCATCGCCTTCTATCGGGAGGAGTCGTGCGGCAAGTGCACCCCTTGTCGCGAAGGGACGACCTGGCTGGAGAAGATCCTGAAGCGCGTGGCGGCCGGCGGCGGCACGTTGGACGATCTGGACCTGATGATGCGCATCACTCAGGGCATCGCGGGCGGGCGCTCTTTCTGCCCTTTCGGCGACGCCGCGGTGTGGGGCCTGCAGAGCAACCTAACCAAGTTCAGGGACGAGTTCGTGGATTACATCCGGCGCACGAACCCCGACGGCAAGGAGCCGGAGGTGCCGGTTTGGGCCAATTATCGGCCCCATCCGGCGCGGGAGCAGGGATAGTCCCAACCTTCTTTCCTCCTTCGTCGCATTCAGTTCAAAGAAAGGGGGGAGGAGAGGGGTCTACGTGGTGTGCTTACGGAGCGTGCATTCCTGACAAGGATATGAGTGCATGGCGGATGTCACGTTGACCATTGACGACAAGAAGGTAACCGTCCCTGCCGGGACGCTTTTGGTACATGCGGCCGCGAAGGTCGGAATTGAGATCCCCATCTTCTGCTCTCACCCGAAGTTGGATCCTTTAGGCGCATGCCGCATGTGCATCGTGGAGGTGATGGGGCCGCGCGGGCCGATCTTGCAGACGGCCTGCACCACGCCGGTCGCCGAGGGAATGGTGGTGCGCACCAACACGCCGGTCGTGGTGGAGACGCGTAAAAGCGTCCTAGAGTTCATCCTGACCAATCACCCGTTGGATTGTCCCATCTGCGACAAGGGCGGCGAGTGTCCTTTGCAGAACAATACCTTGCACTATGGCCCCGCCGTCAGCCACTTTGAGGAGCGAAAGACGCGGAAGGAAAAGCGCTACCCCATCAGCCCGCTCATCATGCTGGATCAGGAGCGCTGCATCCTCTGCTGGCGTTGCACCCGCTACCTGGAAGAGTGGGCCGATGATCCGCAGTTGGGCCTTTTTGAGCGGGGCGGGCAAACGGTCATTGACATCTTCCCCGGCCGGCCGGTTACCTCCAAGACCTCCGGCAACATCATTGAACTGTGCCCGGTCGGCGCGCTGACGAACCGCGTCGCCCGCTTTCGCTTCCGGCCCTGGGAGGTCAAAGGCGTCGCCAGCGTCTGCCCTCACTGCGCGGTCGGCTGCAACATCCGTCTAGATGTGCGCACCAACCAACTGCGCCGCATCGTCGCCCGCGAGAACCCGGCGGTCAACGATGAGTGGCTGTGCGATAAGGGGCGCTTCGCGCACGGCTTTGTGGACCATGCGGAGCGGCTGACCCAGCCCTTGGTGCGCCAGGACGGCGAACTGCGGCCTGCCACCTGGGATGAGGCGTTGGACGCCGTCGCGACGGGCCTGTCGCGTCTGGTTGCCGAGCGCGGTCCGCAAAGCGTGGGTGGCGTCGGCTCGGCCAAGATCACCAACGAGGCGGCCTACCTCTTCCAGAAGTTCTTGCGCGCGGTCGTCGGCACGAACAACGTAGATCATCGCCTCGGCTCCGCCGTGCCGGCTCCGCCTGTCGGCTTCCCTTCCATTGCGCAGTGGCAAGAGGCCGACGTGGTTTTCCTTTTCGGCAGCGACCTCTCTGAGGAGGCGCCGATCCTGGAGCTTTTCCTGAAGCGGGCGGTGCGGCGCAAGGGCGCGAAACTGATCATCGCCCATCCGCGCCGGATAGAGCTCACGCGCTACGGCGGGCCTCATCTGGCCTACCAGCCCGGCGCGGAGGTCGCGCTTCTAAACGGCCTGGTTCACCTCATCCTGAAGGAAGGGTGGGCTGCGGAGTCGGCCGCGCGCGTCGCCGGCTTCGGCGACCTGGCGGCCTGGGTGGCCGAGGCGACGCCCCAGAAGACGGTTGCCCTCACGGGCGTGGACGAGGCGACCCTCCGGCAGGCGGCGCAGATGTGGGCCCAGGCCCAGCGCGGCCTTCTCCTCTACGGCCCCGGCGCGGTTCGCGGGCCGGAAAGCGCCGCGCGCCTGGCCGCGCTGACAAACCTGGCTTTGGTCGCAGGCCAAGTGGATAAGCCTGGCGCGGGCCTGGGCTATGTCGGCACGGAAGCCAATGCCCAGGGCGCGCGCGACGTGGGCCTTCTGCCCGATATGCTTCCCGGCTACCAGCCGGTGGCCGATGCCGGCGCGCGAGAGCGGCTGGGGCGCTTGTGGGGAGCAGAGTTGCCGGCGGAGCCGGGCCTGGGCTACGAGGCGATGCTGAAGGCGGCGTCGGCAGGGGGCCTGTCGGGGCTATACGTCTTGGGGGCGGACCCGGCAAGGGATCGCCCCTCGGCGCGGGCCGCACTAGAGAGGTTGTCCTTCCTGGTGGTGCAGGACCTGTTCATGACGGAGACGGCACGCCTGGCCCACGTTGTCCTTCCCGCGGCCAGTTTCGCGGAGACGGACGGGACCTTCACCAACGTAGAGAGGCGCGTGCAGCGATTAGGTCAGGCCCTGCGGCCCCTGGGGCATTCCCTCCCCGATTGGCTGATCCTGACCAACCTGGCCAACCGCTGGCCCACGGCCGAGGCCAAGGCTAAGAAGGGGAAGGAGAAGAAGCAGCGTCCCTCCTGGCATTACGCCAATCCGGCGGCCATCTTGACCGAGATGGCGAAGGCGATGCCGATCTACGCCGGCATCTCGTGGGATGGACTGGGCGCGGAAGGCCGGCTCTGGGCCGCCGACGTCCTCCCGCGGGCGCCGCGCCGGTTCCAGCGGGCTGAGGTGCGCACGCCGCCTGCTGACGGCGATCATCCCTTCACCTTGGCCGTCGGCTCTCTCCTGTACGACGCGGGGAACTTGCTCATCCACGCGCACGAGCAGTTCAAGGAGGTGATCCCGGGGCCACATGTCTTGGTGAGTCCGGCGGATGCGGCGCGGTTGGGAGTGGCTGACGGCGAAGAGGTAACGCTGATCTCTCATGCCGGGAGCGCGCGGGTGCAGGCCCGGGTGAGCGATGCGGTGCGTCCGGGCGTGCTGTGGATGGCCGAGAGCCTGGAGGGTGCGCCCGCGGAAGCGCTGCTGGACGACACGGGCGCGGCGGTGAAAGTGCGGTTGGAGAAATAGACATGGATTGGATCGCCAACCTGGTCATCCCCTTGGTCAAGAGCGTCGTCCTGATCGTGGCGCTGTTGACCGGCTTCGCCTACCTCACCTATTACGAACGCAAATTGGTCGCGCGCTTTCAGGTGCGCTACGGCCCCAACCGCGCGGGGCCTCTGGGCCTGCTGCAGCCGGTAGCCGACGCCGTCAAGGCCATCTTCAAAGAGGAGATCATCCCCAGCCGCGTGGATAAGGCGGTCTACCTTCTGGCACCGGCCCTCTCTTTGATCCCCGCGCTCATCGCCTTCGCCGTGGTGCCTCTGGGCCCCAGCCTTCGCCTGTTCGGTCGCGAGATCGCCCTCCACATCGCCGATGTGAACGTGGGCCTTCTCTACGTCTTCGCCATCGCGGGCATGGGCACTTACGGCATCGTGCTGGCCGGTTGGTCGTCCAACAACAAATACTCCATGCTGGGCGCGTTGCGCACCAGCGCGCAGATGATCAGTTACGAACTCCCTATGGGGGTGATCCTGGTCAGCCTCGTTCTCCTCAGCGGCAGCCTAAGCCTGATGCAGATCGTGAACACGCCGCGGCCCTGGTACATCTGGCTTTGGGTGTGGTTGGCGTTTCCCTTCTTCTTCATCTGCGCCCTGGCGGAGACGAACCGTTCGCCCTTTGACCTGCCGGAGACGGAGAACGAGTTGGTGGCCGGCTACCAGACGGAGTACGGTGGCATCAAGTTCGCGCTCTTCTACATGGCCGAGTACCTGAACATGATCACCTCCAGCGCGGTGATGGCGACCCTTTTCTTCGGCGGCTGGCGCGGGCCGTTCGTGGATCGGTTTCCTCTCCTGGGCGTGGTCTACATCACGCTCAAGGTCATTTTGATCCTGTTTCTCTTCATCTGGGTGCGCGCGAGCATCCCTCGCGTGCGCTACGACCAACTGATGGGTTTCTGCTGGAAGTACCTGTTTGAGATCGCCTTGGTTTACATGGCGATCACCGCGGTCCTCGTGGCTGCGGGCGTGGTGTAATAGCATCTCCTTCCTTGTGAACTGGGGGAAGGGCGGGCGTTGGATAGTTTGTCAATAGAGGAGTTCATCATGGCTGGTGTCGGTGAGGCCATCAAGGGCGCTATAGAGATCGGCAAGGCGATGGGGGTAACCCTGAAGCACCTGGCGCAGAAGCCGGTAACGGTGGAATTCCCCGACGAGCCGGCTGCTGTCTACCCGCGTTTTCGGGGACGGCACGAGTTGCGGCGCTATGAGAACGGCCTGGAGCGCTGCATCGGCTGCCAACTGTGCGAGGCGGCCTGCCCCACGGGCGCGATCTTCGTGGAGGCGGCGGAAAACGACCCCGAGCATCCCATCTCGCCGGGCGAACGCTACGCGAAAATATACGAGATCAATCTCCTGCGGTGCGTCTTCTGCGGCGATTGTGAGGAGGCTTGCCCCGTGGAGGCCATCGTCCTCACGCCCAACATCCCCGAGGCGGCCTACGATCGCCGCAGCCTGATCTTGACCAAAGAGGACCTTCTGGCGGGAGCCCGATCCAACGTGGTGATCCGGGCCGAGGAGTAAGCAGGTGGAGACCCTCTTGTTCATCGTCCTGGGCGCGGTCGCGGTGGCGGCGGCAGCGGCGGTGGTGCTGAGCAGGAACCCCGTCCACAGCGCGCTCTTCCTTCTCCTGAACTTCGTGACCTTGGCCATCTTCTACGTGGTGCTGAACGCGCAATTCCTTGCCGTCGCCCAGGTCACGGTGTACGCGGGGGCCATCATCGTCCTTTTCCTGTTCGTGATCATGCTCATCGGGGGGGAAGCCGGGCGGCTCACCGCGCCGGGCCGCTCGGTGATGGTGGCCGCCAGCGCCGTCCTCAGCCTGGCCTTCCTGGCCATCCTGGCCTACGGCATCGCCACCGGCCTCCTCGCCGGCGTGCAAGGGCCGGCCGGCGAGGACGCGATCGCCCAGGTGGGCAACGTACAGGCCCTAGGGCAATCCTTGTACACCGATTACCTCCTCCCCGTGCAACTGGTAGCCGTGCTCCTGTTGGTGGGCATGGTGGGCGCGGTGGTGTTGGCTAAGAGGCCCAAGGCATGATGAACGCTTCCTTCTACCTCATCCTCAGCGCCATCCTTTTCGCCATCGGCGCGGTCGGCGTGCTGATCCGCCGCAACGTGCTTGTCATCTTCATGTGCGTGGAGATGATGATGAACGCGGTCAACCTCAGCCTCGTCGCGCTCGCCCGTCAGTTCCACCAATTGGAGGGACAGATTTTCGTCTTCCTGGTGATGGCCGTGGCTGCGGCTGAGGTGGCGGTCGGTCTGGCGATCGTCATGGCCGTCGTTCGCCACAAAGACACGACCAACGTGGATGAGATCAACCTGTTGAAGGGATGAGCGGTACGACGGGAAGGGGAGGGACGAGGCGGTTGGCGCGCTCGGCGGATGCCCTTTTCCTCGGGTTGAGCGGCGGGGCGCTGCTCCTTTTCCTCCTCTTCCCGAACCGAGATTACCTGGGGGATGGGCTGCTGTACGCTTACGACGTTGAGCGGGGTCAGGGGCTTTTTCATCCCCATCACGTCCTTTACAATGCAACAGGCTATGCCTTGCTCACCCTGCTGCGTCCTTGGGGCGTTGACCGGGCCCTGGGGCCGCTGACGACCCTCAACAGCCTGGCGGGTGCGCTGGCCATCGGCTTCTTCTACCTGTTGCTGAAGCGCCTGACGGGCGAGCGAGGATGGGCGGCAGGCGGCGCGGCCCTTTTCGGCCTTTCCTTTGGCTGGTGGCTTTACGCGATCAGCGCGGAGACCTACACGATCCCGATCCTGTGGCTGATCGTCGCGCTCTACCTGGTGGCGCGCCGATCGTCGCCGCCGCCGGCCCTGGCCTGGCCCTTGGCCATCCTTTCGGCGTTGGCCTGTTTGTATCACCAGTCGCACGTTTTCTTTGTGCCGGGGCTGGCGTGGTGGCTGCGGGGACGGCTGCGGGTAGGGAGAAGATTTCTCCTCACCTACCTGCTGGCTACCGGCGGGCTGGTAGCGCTGGGCTATGCAGCGGCTGCGGCCCTGGAGGGCCAAGGGGGCTCGCCGGGCGCGTTCATCTATTGGCTCACCTCCTATGCCCATCGGGGGTTGTGGGGGCATGGGTTGACCTGGCGGAGCGTTCCCGTGTTGGCGAGCACGCTGGCGCGGGCGGTGTGGGCGCTCCCCAAGGCGCTGTTGGTGGAGAGTGCAGGGCGCATCTTGGCTATCCTACTGGGGATAGCGTTTGGCGGCTCGTTGCTGGCCTTGCTGGTCACGCGCGGGCGCGCGGCCATCGTCGCGCTGCGACGAGAGGGCTCGTTGGTGGGAGCGGCGGTCATCTGGTTCGCCCTGTACGGCGGCTTCACCTTCTGGTGGCAGCCGGGCAACGTGGAGTTCGTCTTGCCGCTCCTGGTCCCTTTCTGGATGCTGGTGACGGTGGCCTTGGCGGCGAGGATCGCCCCTCGCCTCGGAGAAGTACGGGAGCCGAGGGAGAACGTCCGCCCTGTGCTCCTGGCTGCAGCGGTGACGGCCTTGTTCTTGAACAATTTTCTGGGGCGCGTCCTGCCGGCCAGCGACCTTGCCAACAACGGTTCGTACTGGGCGGCGATGGAGGTTCACAACCACCTGTCGCCGGACGACCTGTTGGTGGTGGACGACTACGATTGGCAGATTCATCTGCGCTACTTCTTCGGCGAGGGGCCGCGCTTGCAGCCCGGGTTGAAGTTGGCGCGGGGCGGCTCGCCAGCGGAAAAGGCAGAGGCGATGCAAACGCTGGCCGCCGCCATTGAGAAGGCGCTGGCCGAGGGCCGCCGCGTCGTTACGATGGAGTACGATGCGCACGATCTCGGCCTCGTGCGCGCGGCGCGGGGGTTGACCTTCTCGCAGGCCGAGGTGGAAAGGTTTTACAGCCGTTACCGCCTGGAGGCCCTGTTCCGGCTGCGGGGCGATTTCGGATTCTATTGGGCCTATCGGGTATGGCCCAAACCATAACAATATTTTATGGGGAAGTGATCCTGAAGCAACGAGGGGCCTATGCTCATTGATTTCGTCTGGGTTTTGCTGGCGTTGCCCTTGGCCGGGGCCACGACCAACGCGCTGGTCGGGGCGCGGCTGGGCAAAAGGGCCGTCGGTTGGATCGCCTGCGCCGCGGTGGGGTTGACCTTCATCGCGGCCGCGATCCTCTTCGCCGCCCTCGCCCAGCGGCCCGTGGAGGCGCGCGCCGTAGAGGTCACCCTATGGCGCTGGATCGGCGTAGAGCAGTTGCGGGTGGATGTCCGGCTCCTGTGGGACCCCCTCTCCGCCTGGATGGCCCTCGTCGTCAGCGGCGTCAGTTTCCTGATCCACATCTACTCCACCGGCTACATGGCCGACGACGCCCGCTACGCGCGCTACTTCGCCTTCCTCAACGGCTTCGTCTTCATGATGCTCCTGCTGGTGCTCAGCAGCGACTACATCTTGCTGTTCGTGGGGTGGGAAGGCGTCGGCCTCGCCAGTTACCTTCTGATCGGATTCTGGTTTGAGCGCAAGGCCGCCGCCGACGCGGGTAAGAAGGCCTTCCTCCTCAACCGCATCGGCGATTTCGGGATGCTCGTCGCCATCTTCTGGCTCTTCAGCCTGGTCAGGACGACCCATTTCCAGACCCTCTTCCCCCAGGTGAGCACCATCGCCGTGCAGCAGGGCGCAGGGGTGCTGAACGCCATCTGCCTCTTGATGCTCCTCGCGGCGACGGGCAAATCGGCCCAGATACCGCTTTACGTCTGGCTCCCCGACGCGATGGAAGGCCCTACGCCGGTTAGCGCGCTCATCCATGCCGCGACGATGGTGACCGCGGGCGTTTACATGATCGCGCGCTCCTGGCCCCTCTTCGCGCTGGCCTCCAATGCGCTGACGTGGGTCGCCGTCATCGGCGCGGCGACAGCCTTCCTGGCCGCCACCATCGCTCTGACCCAGACCGACCTGAAGCGCATCCTGGCCTACTCCACCATCAGTCAGTTGGGCTACATGTTCTTGGGCGTCGGCGTAGGGGCCTATGCCAGCGGCATCTTTCACCTGACGACCCATGCCTTCTTCAAAGCCCTCCTCTTCCTGGGCGCGGGGAGCGTGATGCACGCCCTCAACGGCGAATTGGACATCCGGCGCATGGGCGGCCTGCGGGAGAAGTTGCCGATCACCTATCGCACCTTCCTGGTAGGCGCGGCGGCGCTGGCGGGCTTTCCACTCCTTTCCGGCTTCTTCAGCAAGGACGAGATCCTCTGGTTTACCTGGCAGCGGTCGCCCCTCCTTTGGCTGGTGGGGATCCTCACGGCCTTGCTCACCGCCATCTACAGTTTTCGGATCGTCTTTCTCCCCTTCTGGGGCGAGTATCGCGGCGGCGAGGCGAGCAAGAAGCGAGGTAAGGCCAAGCACGGCGCCGAGCGGGGCGACGTGCACGTTCACGAGTCGCCGCGGGTGATGACGACACCCCTCATGATCTTGGCGGTTCTCGCCTTGCTGGGTGGGCTGTTGGGCCTGCCGCGCCTCTCCCTGATAGAGGGCTGGCTGGAGCCGGTGTTCCATGCTGCGGCCAAGCCGCATGGGGCGTTGGAGTTCGTCTTCTTGCTCATCTCCGCGGCGGTTGCGCTGGCGGGGATTTACTTGGCCTACCGGGCCTACGTGGCCGATCCGGAATGGCCGGCGCGCCTGCGGGAGCGGTTCGCCTTGCTGCACCAACTCGTCAGCCACAAGTACTACGTGGACGAAATCTACACCGCCGTCATCGTCAATCCCCTGCGCGACCTGGCGGGCTGGTTCGCGAACGTGGGCGACGGGCGCATCATTGAAGGGCTGGTCAACGGCCTGGCCGCGGCCATCGGCCTGTCCGGCGAGCAGGTGCGCCGAACGCAAACGGGCCTGGTAGGGACCTACGCCTTCTCGCTCCTGGTGGGGGCGGTGGCGCTCCTTGGGTATTTCCTGTGGCGGTAACGGAGTGCGCGCGGCATGACTCAGAATCAGATCGGTTTCCCCCTCCTCACCTTGATCATCTTCTTCCCCCTCGCGGGGGCGGCGGTTCTCCTGGCGCTGCGCAATGAGCGCGCCCAGAAGGTGTGGGCCTTCGTCGTGGCCCTGGCGACCTTCATCGCCTCGCTGCCCCTCTACTTCTCCTTTGACGAGCGCGCGTCGGGGATGCAGTTCGTGGAGCGGTGGCCTTGGATACCGGAACTCAACATCCAATACTTCTTGGGGGTGGACGGCATCAGCCTTTTCCTCGTCCTTCTGACCACCTTCCTCTCGCCGATCGTGATCCTCTTCTCGTGGGACACGATCCGCGAGCGGACCCGCTCGTACTACTTTTTCCTCTTGGCGCTGGAGACCGGGATGCTGGGCGTCTTCTTGAGCCTGGACCTGGTCCTGTTCTACGTCTTTTGGGATGCGATGCTGGTGCCGATGTATTTCCTCATCGGGCGTTGGGGGGGGCCGCGTCGCATCTACGCCGCGCTCAAGTTCTTCCTCTACACGGCCGCGGGGAGCGCGCTGATGCTGGTCGCGATCCTCGTCCTCTATTGGTATCACGGCACCTTTGACCTGCTGGCCCTTTACGACAAGGGCTTGCCTGCCGGCCTTCCTCAGACCCTCGGCTTCTTGGCCTTCGCCCTGGCCTTCGCCATCAAGGTTCCCCTCTTCCCCTTCCACACCTGGCTCCCCGACGCCCACGTGGAAGCCCCGACCGCCGGCAGCGTCATCCTGGCGGGCGTGCTGCTGAAGATGGGAACCTACGGCTTCCTGCGCTTTTGCTTGCCCCTTTTCCCGCAGGCGACGCGCGAGTTCGTGCCGCTCCTTTCCATCCTCGCCCTGGTCGGCATCCTCTATGGCGCGTTGGTAGCCCTGGTGCAGAAGGACATCAAGAGCCTGGTCGCCTACTCCAGTGTGGCGCACCTCGGCTTCGTCGTCTTGGGCATCTTCGCGCTCAACCCGCAGGGGATGGCCGGAGCCATCCTGCAGATGGTGAACCATGGGCTGAGCACGGGGGCCCTCTTCTTGTTGGTGGGGATGATCTACGAGCGGCGGCACACGCGGCTCCTGAGCGAGTTCGGCGGCCTGTGGAGCGTGATCCCGTTCTACGGCGCGATCTTTCTGATCGTGATGCTCTCTAGCGTGGGGCTACCGGGGCTCAACGGCTTCGTAGGCGAGTTCACCATCCTGGTCGGCGTCTTCCAGGCAAACAAGGCCTTCGCCGTCATCGGGACGTTGGGTGTCATCCTGGCCGCCTGGTATCTCCTCACCGCCTTCCGTCAGATGATGCAGGGGCCGCTGGACAAGCCGGCCAATCAGAAGTTGACCGATCTGACCCGGCGCGAGTGGGCGGTGCTCCTGCCCATCGTCGTCCTGTTCTTCATCATCGGCCTCTTCCCCGGCCTCTTCTTTGACAAGATGGATACGTCGGTGCGGGAGTTGCACCTGCGTGTAGGCCGTCCGGCAGCCGTTACCACCACTGCGACGGTGCCGCAGCCCACGCCGACGCCTATTCCGACCCTCCCGGCCGCGCGGGAGTGAGGTAGCACCCTCTTGACGAGGCGCAACGTATGACCTTGACGATCCCTTCCGTGAACCTGACGGCGCTCCTGCCGCAAATCATCATGGTGAGCGCGGCGCTGGTGGTGCTGATGGCCGACCTGGTTCTGCGCGAGAAGCGTGCCCTGGGCATCCTCAGTTTCGTGGGCGTGGCTGGCGCGCTGGCTGCGGTCGCATGGCTTTGGTGGTTGGGCTCGGTGCCTCCTTTCCAGAACATGGCCGTGGCCGATGGCTATGCCCTGGTGGTGCACGTCATCGTCCTGATCGCCGTCGGCCTGGGCATCCTCCTCTCGTTAGACTACATCCCTGGTGTGACGCAGCAGCAGGGCGCCTACTACGCGCTCATCCTACTTGCCGCGGCAGGGATGATGACCATGAGCGCGGCCACCGACCTGATCACGCTCTTCCTGGCGCTGGAGATCCTCTCCTTGAGCCTTTACATCCTCGCGGGCTTCAACCAGGCCAACGTGCGCTCTGCCGAGGCAGCGTTGAAATATTTCCTCCTAGGCGCCTTTGCCAGCGCCTTCTTCCTCTACGGGGTCACCTTGGTTTACGGCGCGCTGGGGACGACCAACCTCCTGGCCCTGTGGACGCGCTCTCATCGTCCCGATAGCGCCCTCCTCCTGGCAGGGATCGGCCTCTTGACCGTCGGCTTCGGCTTCAAGGTAGCGTTGGTTCCTTTCCAGCAATGGACGCCCGACGTCTATCAGGGCGCGCCGACGCCGGTGACCGCGTTCATGTCGGTAGGGACGAAGGCCGCGGGCTTTGCCGCCTTCGCCCGCGTCCTGCTGAGCGTCCTCCCCGGCTACGATTGGGCTTGGCCGTTGGCGATCTTGGCCGTGTTGACGATGACGGTGGGGAACCTGGCCGCGCTGCGCCAGGCCAGCCTGAAGCGGATGCTGGCCTATTCCTCCATCGCCCATGCGGGGTACGTGTTGGTGGGCCTCGTCGCGGCGGCCACGCCGGCGATGGCTGTGGGGCTCCGCTCCGTCTTGTTCTACCTCCTCGCCTACGCTTTCATGAACGTCGGCGCGTTCGCGGTGCTCGTCGCGCTGGAGCGTGCGGGAGAAGGGGACGTGGATGCGAGGCAGGCGCGGGGCCTTGCGACGCGACATCCCGTCCTGGCCGCGCTGATGGCCTTGTTCATGCTCTCCCTCGCGGGCATCCCGCCGCTGGCCGGCTTCTTCGGCAAACTTTACGTCTTCTCCGCGGCGGTGCAGGCGGGTTGGGCCTGGCTTGCCGTCGTCGGCGTCCTGAACAGCGTCATCTCCGCCTACTACTACTTGGGCGTCACCGTCGGGATGTACATGCAGGAGGCGCCGGAGGGTGAGCCCGCCGTCGCGCCGGCGCGAGGCTTCGGCCTGGCGTTGGCCCTGGCCCTGACCGCGTTGGGCACGGTTCTGTTGGGGCTTTGGTCTGCCCCCTGGCTGCAGTGGGCCGCGCGCTCGGCGGTGGCGATGATGGGCGGTGGGTGACAGGTCATTTGACAAAGCCTCACTTCTCCGTTACACTCTGTTTGGATGATGGAGGAAGCCCGTCCGCAGAGGCGGCTAGGTAGCGGCGCAGAAAGGGGCGGCTATGTACCAAAGGATCATCCTGATCGGCCATCTGGGTGGCGATCCCCAGATGCGCTTTACCCCGGAAGGGGTCCCTGTCACCACCTTCTCCGTCGCCACGAATCGGAAATGGACGGATGCTAGCGGCAATCCGCAAGAGAAAACCGTCTGGTTTCGCGTGACGACCTGGCGAAAATTGGCCGAACAATGCAATCAGTATTTGGCCAAGGGAAGGCTGGTGATGGTGGAAGGAGAACTGGAGTCGGACCCCCAGTCCGGGGGGCCTCGGGTGTGGACCGATAGGGAGGGCCACCCGCGCGCCAGTTACGAGGTCACGGCGCGCGCGGTGCGCTTCTTGGGAGGCGCCGGCCAGGGCGCCGCAGGGAGCATGGGCGGCGCGGTCGGTGGCCTAGAAGACGCCGGAGGCCCTATCGGCGAGGAGGAGGTTCCCTTCTAGGTGTGGGGATTCCCCCGGCTCGTTTTTGTAAAGAAGAACGCCCCTGGGTAGGGGCGTTTTGCTTCTACCGGCTAGGTGACCTCACGGTTTCGGCAGCACTGGGCAGACATCTTTCTCCCCGAAAGGTGGGTTGGCGTAGCCAAAGGCCCTGCCGAGCAGCAAGAAAGGAGATGGGTTGGCGGATACCGCCTTATCTACCTCGGCGCAGGCCGCGGCGACGTCGTTGGCAGCCTGATAGGCGTTCAAGAAGGCGCGCGCGGCCTTGATGTAGGGATGCTCCGGCTGGGCCTCCTCTGCTTCCTCTACCACGGCGGTCGCGCTCGCGGGCTCACCCGCATATGTGTAGGTGAGCGCTAGGCGGAAGCGGGCGAAGGCCCGCAGGTCGTTTACCTCAGTCTCCGGCTCCGCGCCGCAGGCTTGCAGCAACGGATTATCAATCGCCAGGCGGTACAGGGCGATGGCCGGGGCAAAGCCGGCGGCCCGGCCCTGAAGGAAGGCCGCGTTGGCCTCCAAGATGGCATGGTAGAGGCATTCCGAGGCGTCGTAGATCTTGAGCGTGCGCGTGTAGGGCGCGCCGGCGGGCGACTCCCAGACCTCTATCCAGGCGCGCTGCGGCCCTGCGCCGGCCGATTGGATGACGCCACCGTGCATCACTAACTCCTTGCCGCTCCCTTTCGCGCTCGCCTCCTCCAACTGTACCTCCGCGTTGAACATGCGGGGTAGGTCGTCCACCCAATACCGGTAGGCGCTGCCATCCCACGAGACGATGCCGACGCTGAAATCGCACGAGTGCGCGCCACAATCGGTCGCAACATAAGCCACGTCGGGGCGGCCGTCCGCGTTGAGGTCGCCCGTTTCCAGCAGGTTCAGGCCGGAGATCCCGCGAGCCTGGAACTTCTGTGTCCAGCCCGCGGCCTCTTTGTGGAAGATCAAAAGGTCGCTTTCCGC
>DAOTYP010000239.1:0-2180 GCA_034434975.1 Anaerolineae bacterium
AAACCCCACGTCGCGCGTGAGGAGGGACAGACATGCACACCATGATCGCCCTGGTCGGCGAGCAGCCGATCCCCAACCTCCTTCCCGTCCGTCACCTGAAGCCGGCCAAGACCGTGCTGGTCTACACGGCCACGACGGAGAAGACCGCCCAGCGGCTGGCCAAGATCATCCCCAACTCCGCAGGCCATAAACTGGCCGCGTCGCCCTACGAGGTCGGCAAGATCCTCGCAGGGCTCACGCAGGCCACCAGCGGCGAAAGCGGCGTTTACTTCAACCTGACGGGCGGGACCAAGCCGATGGCGTTGGCTGCCTACACCCTAGCCGCCCGGATGGGCGCGCCTTTCATCTATCTGCAAAGCGAGAGGCCGCCGGAGACCCTCTACCTCTACGAGTTCGCCCAGGGGCAACCGGTCCTCCAGTCTACGGAACCCCTCCCGCCCCTGATCAACGCCGACGATTACCTGAGGGCCCACCTCCCCGGCTATCGGGCGGTGGGCTGCAGCCGCGACGAGAACGGCGAGATCACCGACGGCGGCCTCTTTGAACAAGCGATCTACGACGCCCTGAAAAAGGAGGACGACCTGGAGGTGCTGGCTGGGGTGCGTCCGGAGGGAGTGGCCGATCAGATTGAGATAGACCTGGTGGTGCGCCGCGCCAATCGGGTCGGCATCGCCGAGGTGAAGTTGGGCGACAAAGGAGGCCAAAAGCCCAAGCAGGGCCTTGACCAACTGGCCACGGCCGGAGGGCGTGAATACCTCGGCACCTACACGGCCAAATTCCTCATCGTCGCCCGTCGGCAAACGAGGAGCATCCACGCCTTGGCCGACGCGCGCCAGATCAAGGTCATAGAGTTGCCAGGCTACCGGGATGGGAAACTGCCGCCGGAGGAACGACAGCGGCTGGTGCAAACGATTCGGGACAGGTTGGGCCGATGACCGCAAACACCCCAGGCTACGGAGACAGATAGATGATCGTCCTCAACTTTGCGCATCCCTTCACCGCCGAGCACATCCGGCAGATTGAGGCGCTCACGGGGAACAAGGTGGAGCGGGTGGTGGAGATCCCCACCCAGGTTGATACCCAGCAGCCGCTGGTGCCGCAGGTGGTGGCCCTGGTGGACCGCTGCGGCTTGTCGCCTGCCGAATGGCAGACGCTTCCTCTGCTGATCAACCCGCCGTCGCTGAACTTCATCGCCGTTGTCTTGTTGGCCGAGCTGCACGGCCGCTGCGGCTATTTCCCCACGCACCTGCGGATGCGCCCCGTGCCCGGCAGCACGCCGCGCTACGAGCCGGCCGAGGTGCTGAACCTGCAGGCCGTGCGCGACGAGGCGAGAAAAAGAAGGCAGTCACATGACTAGAGGTAACCTGAAACGAGAGGGCGCGTCCGATCTCACACGGCATTAGCCTGCGGGCTTCCACCCGAGGAGGCTAGAGAGAATGCCTTTGGTGATTTTGGTCACAAATCAGCCACCGTTCCCCGGCGCTCACGTCTCACCGTCTTTACTGGCGCTGTTCCAGACGTGCATCGGGCAAGATCTCATTCCCTTCCAACACCAGGCCGAGGCCTTCCAACTCGTAGCGGAAGACAAGGAGGTGTTTTTAGTGGCCGGGACGGCGGCGGGAAAGACGCTGGCCGTTGCTGTGCCCCTGTTTCACAAGCTGGCGACAGGTCGCATTCGCAAAGTACTGCTGATGTACCCTACCATCGCCCTGATGGAGGATCAGCGCGGGGTAATGAGCCGACTGGCCGAGGTCACCGGTCTGGAGATAGGCCAATTGCAAGGCGGCATGTCGCGCACCGAGTTGATGGCAGCCCTCAACAAGCCGGTCATCTTGGCAACCCCTGATGAGGTTTATTGGTTCTTCCGCAAGAACGTGAAGTATGGCGGCCTCTTGATCTACGGCCTGGCTCTGGTAGACGAATTCGTTTTGGATGAAGCACACCTTTTCAATGGGCTGATGTTGCGCAACCTTGCCCACCTCAAGGAGCGGATCCAGTTGTTAGCCGCCAAACTGGGCAGGCGCCCGCGCTGGCACGTGCTCACTGCCACCCCTACCCCAGAACTGCGCAACCTGACGGCCGGAGTAGAAGTGCGAGGCCGATCCAAGTGTGGAGAGGTAGAGGTCGCCTTTTTGGAGCCAGCCCAAGGATATGACGAACGCCGGGACCGATTGGTAGAG
>DAOTYP010000240.1:0-3092 GCA_034434975.1 Anaerolineae bacterium
ACCTGTCGTGCGGCCGTAGGGTCGGTGAAAAGGATTAGGGGAGCCCTAGGCATCGTTACGTGAAAATCAACGCCCCGCTGTTGGGCCAGCCTTTCCACCGCTTTCTGCGCGCCTTGCAGGAGGGGGCGCAAATCAATGGGGCGCGGACGCATCTCTAAACGCGCCGTTTCCTCTTGCGCCACATCGGGTTCGGTGGTTGGGGCTGGCTTCGTCATGAGGGAGGAATAGCGAGTCCATAGCACAGCAGCCACGCTCTCCTCGCCGTAGCGCAGATCGCGGTAAGCCTGCCGGAGGGAAAGCCCTAGTTCACGTGCGGCCTCTTGGATGGTCTGGCCTTCAACATAATGCAGATGCAGCAAATGGTACAGACGGGCATGAGGAGCCCGGAAAGGGACGCTCGGCCCCGGGTTCAGCGTTTCAATGGCTGCGATCAATTCCCGCCTCAGGCGCTGGCCAGCCGCCTCGCCAGGCTTCTCCGCTTTCTCAGAGATGGCCTGAGCCAAGGGATGCCATTGCAGGTAGGGGAAATCGTACAGGCGCTCCAGGGCCAGCTTCACCTGCTCCACGAATGACTCAGGAGGGGGCTGATCCGATATCCAGGAATGTTCACCTACCATCATCTGTTGTCTCAAACTCTGGCATCTAGGCGTCACCTTTTTGGCAAAAAGGGCGTGGACGTCGGCGTGACCCTATTCTATAATGTAGATGTATTATATCACAGCCTGATCGCATCGGTGTGCCGCCAGCGATAACCTGAGAGCCAGCGCAGACGCGAGGTCTTGCGGTTCCCATCTTATCTGATCGTGAACGCTGACCGTAGGCCCCTTCCCCGATACCCTCCACATCATTTCCCCCTCACTGAGCCCTCGTTGATCCGCTGGCAGGGTTTCATTACTTTCAGCAAGGAGGTGGATCGTCAAAGACCAACCGTTTGAGGCGACGGGCAACGGTCCGTAGCCGTCGGCCTGGTGATACCAGCGGTATTTGCGAGAAGGAGGTACAACCATGTCGGAGGGGAAGATCCTCAATCAAAAGTTCAGTCGCCGCGAGTTGTTGCGCAAAGCGGTCCTCGGCGGCACCGGCATCGTGGCCGCAAGCGCCCTTACCGCCTGCGCCACGCCGACGCCACAGGTCATCAAAGAGACCGTCGTGGTAGAGAAGCCGGTGGAGAAGGTCGTTACCGCGACCCCCTCGCCCACAAAAATTGAGCTGGAATTTCTGGTACCCGGTTTGGACGCCAACAAATACAGAGAGCCATTCCAGGTCGTGGTTGATGACCTCAGATCCAAGTATCCGAACGTCAATATGATAATGAACAACATACAATGGGAGCTGGATCGAGAGGTCATCCTGACGCGCTTGGTCAGCGGTCAGGCTCCGGATGTCATATATACCCACTCTAACCGGGTGGCCGAGATCGGGCAGGCCCTGAGCGGCTTCGTGGTCTTTGACGAGTTCCCCGACTTCGCCCGGGTTGCCGAGTGGTTCCCCAAGGCTCTGCTTGACACCGCCCGGTCCATAGACGGCCATTATTACGGTCTGCCAGTGACAACCCTGATTTTCGGCACTGCGCTCAACATGAGCATACTCCGGGAAGTGGGCATCACCGAACCGCCGAAGACCTGGGGCGAGGTGCGAGAGATTTGCAAGGCAGTGACCATCCCCGGCAAGCGGTGGGGCATCGGCTGGCCCATGGGGAACGGCATAGACACAGCCTACCGGCTTTATCCATATGCCCTGAAGGCAGGAGGCCGTTTCCTGAGCGAGGACCTGAAGACGGCGATCTGGAACGACGAGGCCAACATGGCTGCGATGCAGTTCATGCTCGACCTGAAGGCCGATGGGAGCTTCGTGCCCGGCACCGACGTCTGGAGAGGCACCGAGGAATGGAACGCCTGGAAACAGAAGGTCTTTGCCATCGCCATTGGTGGGCCTTGGATCCCGATGGTGAGCGCGCCAGAGTGGGCTGACCAGACGATCCTCATCAAGACCCCGATGCCCGAGCGAGGCGTCATCGGCAAGTACCCCTCGGCGACTCTCAGCGATGACATGATGATCACCATCACCCGCGCGAGCAAGCATAAAGAAATATGCTGGGAGTTCTGCAAGTTGTTCACGAGTGCTAAGCACAACGCCATGTGGCTTGACCCCAAGATGGCCGGCCAGCCTTGTAACAAGGAATGCTACAAGGACCAACGCTGGCAACAGTTCTGGTGGCATGAGGTATACGAAGCGGAGGCCGTGGTAGCTACGCCCTGGCCTTACTCCACCATCCTGGGCGAATTGCATAACGAATATACCTTGTCCATCTCCCAGGTATGGGCTGGGCAGAAGGGGTTGAAGGAAGCATTTGACGAGGGCGTCGCGCGCTGCAACAAACTGCTGGCTAAAACTTAATCCCCAAGCACGCCTGCAGCCGAACATGATATGATCATGTAGAGCCAAGGAGCATCTAAATAACGAGAGGCTTGGGTCGCTCGTCGCTTGCCCCAGACCCGAGGCGCATTGTCTCAGCCCCCTGAAATCTCGGGTCTGGGGGCTCTATCTGCTTTTTGAGGTCTTATTATTCTTATGTCAAATCAACAGGGCGAAGCCAAGACGGTCCTTGCTCCGCTCGGGCCCAGAGGCGAGGTGATTCCGCCAGCCTCTTCTGAAGAAACGGCCCGCAAGCCCAGCAAGGTGGCGGCAGCACAGCTGGCGCATGCGGCTCTTGACCATCTGCGGTCGGAGAGAGCGCTGCCTTATTTTCTAGCAGGGCCTGCAGTGCTCATCGTCTTGTTCGTCATAGGCTACCCTTTGGTGAGCAACGTATGGAACAGCCTGCACTATGGTCATCTGCCCAGCCCGCGCGTCAACGAATGGGTGGGGCTAGAACATTACATCACTGCTGCGACCGATCCCGAATTGCGTCGCGCCGCCTTGAACTCTATAACCATCTCCGGCGGGACGGCACTTTTCTCGGTGGTGACAGGGTTTGCTTGGGCGATCGCGCTGAACCAGGCACGGCGTTTCAAGGCCGGTCTTCAGGTATTGGTGCTGACCCCTTGGGTGCTTTCAGGCGTCATGGTCGCTCGCCTGTGGCTCTGGCTGCT
>DAOTYP010000241.1:0-3677 GCA_034434975.1 Anaerolineae bacterium
TGAAGTCAAAATGCCCCAACTTGTTGGGGAGTCGCGGGACCTTTCAACTCCCCCGACCCAAGTTCCTATTCGCATTACTGCGGGCCGGGGGTATAATTGACAAGGAAACGGGGAGGTTTTCGGGGAGTATGGGTAAGCCTATGCCCATGGATTTTAATAGAGAGTTTTCCTTGCTAGATATGTTAGCCAATTCTCGTCGCAACGACGAGGAAGAGAGCGTTTTGGATTTTGAAGTGGTGGAGTACCCGCTCCTTCCTGTGCGTGACATGGTGGTTTATCCCCACCTGGTCACGCCGCTCTTCGTGGGCCGCGACCGTTCCCTCAAGGCGGTAGAGGCGGCCCTCTCCTCCGACAGCCCGCTCCTGATCGTGGCGCAGAAGAACCCGGACGTGCAGGAGCCGGGCCCTGACGACCTGTACACCATCGGCACCGCCGTCACCGTAGGGCGCATGTTGCGGATGCCGGATGGCACGACGAGCATCCTCACGCAGGGGCGGCAGCGGGTGCGCATCTTAGAGCTGGTGCAGACCGAGCCCTACATCATCGCCCGCGCCAACCCGATCATTGAATCCACCAAAAAAGGTCTGGTGACCGAAGCGCTGATGCGCGCCGCCCTCGCCCTCTTTGAGAAGGTGGTGCAACTCAGCGCCGACATCCCGGAAGACGCCTACATCGCCGCTCTGAACGTGGATGAACCGGGCTGGCTCTCCGACCTGATCGCTTCGGTCTTGGACCTGGAGCTGGAAGAGCGTCAGGAGATCCTAGAGACGATAGATCCCGACCAGCGTTTGCAACGAATCAGTATCCTCCTAGGCAAAGAACTGGATGTGCTGGAACTGGAGAACCGCATCCATCAGCAGGTGCAGAAGGAGGTAGATAAGTCTCAGCGCGAGTACTTCCTGCGCGAGCAGATGCGGGCCATCCAGAACGAATTGGGTGAGAGCGATGAGCAGACTCGGGAGATCGGCGATTTCCGCGAAAAGATCGCGGCCGCCGGCATGTCGGAGGAGGCGCAGAAGAAGGCCGAGAAGGAACTGGAGCGCCTGGCCGCCATGCCCCCCGGCTCGCCGGAGACGGGCATCATCACCACCTATTTGGATTGGCTGGTAGAACTGCCCTGGAACAAGATGACGGAAGACAACCTGGACATCCGTCACGCTTCCGAGGTGCTGGAAAAACACCATTACGGCCTGACCAAAGCCAAGGAGCGCATCTTGGAGCACATCGCGGTGCGCAAACTGGCCGCGGACAAGATGCGGACGCCCATCCTCTGCTTCGTCGGGCCGCCTGGCACGGGCAAGACCTCTATGGGGCGCTCCATCGCCGAGGCGCTAGGGCGCAAGTTCGTGCGCGTCTCCCTGGGGGGCGTGCGCGACGAGGCGGAGATTCGCGGCCATCGCCGCACCTACATCGGCGCAATGCCGGGGCGCATCATCCAGACCATGCGCACCGCTGGCACCATCAACCCGCTCTTCATGCTGGATGAGATAGACAAACTGGGCCAGGATTTCCGAGGCGACCCAGCCGCCGCCCTGTTGGAGGTGTTGGACCCGGAGCAGAACCACGCCTTCACCGACCATTACTTGGATGTGCCTTACGACCTCTCCAAGGTCATGTTCATCACGACGGCCAACATCTTGGATCCCATCCCGCCCGCGCTGCGGGATCGCATGGAGGTCATAGAGTTCCCCGGGTACATAGAGGAAGAAAAACTCCTTATCGCCCAGCGCTTCCTGGTCCCCAGGCAGTTGGAGGAGCACGGCCTATCGCCTGCGCACTTGCACTTCACGGAGAAAGCCCTCATCCGCATCATCCGCGAGTACACGTACGAGGCGGGCGTGCGCAACCTGGAGCGGGCCATCGCTACCATCTGCCGCAAGGTCGCGCGCCAGGTCGCTGAGGGGAAACGCGCGCCGCGGCTGATCACGCCGACGATGCTCCCCAAGTTCCTAGGCCCGCCGGAGTATAGCCACGGCCTGGCCCAAGAGCGAGACGAGATCGGCGTGGCCACCGGCATCGCCTGGACGGAGGCCGGGGGCGACATCATGCCCGTAGAGGTCACCCTGATGGAGGGCAAAGGGAACCTGATCCTCACCGGCCAGTTGGGCGAGGTGATGCAGGAATCGGCCCAGGCAGCCCTCTCTTACGCGCGCTCGCACATGAAGGAACTGAACCTGAAGACGCGCGACTTTGACAAACTGGACATTCACATCCACGTGCCGGAAGGCGCCATCCCCAAAGACGGCCCCAGCGCAGGCGTCACCATGGCCACCGCACTCATCTCGGCCCTCAGCGAGCGCCCCGTGCATCGGGATGTGGCGATGACCGGCGAGATCACCTTGCGCGGGCGGGTGCTTCCCATCGGCGGCCTCAAAGAGAAGGTCTTGGCCGCCCACCGGGCGGGCGTCAAAACCATCCTCCTGCCCAAGAAGAACGAGAAGGACCTGATAGAGGTCCCGAAGCACGTGCGGCGCGACCTCAAGTTCGTGCTGGTGGAGCGGATGGATGAGGTGTTGCCGGTGGCGCTGATCCAGAGCCCGGAGACGCCGGCCAAGCCTCGCGCCGCGCGGCGCCGGTCTCCTCGCGCTGCGGCCCAGCCCGCTGCGCCGCCGGGCTCGGCATGATCGCCGTAACGGCAGAGCGCTTTCGTTCAAGAAAGGAACAGGGGCGTTCCGGGGGACGCCCCTGTAGATTGTCTGCCGGCTTTCGCTTTCAGGCCGTCGGGTGTATAATCGTCGGCTGGTGTGCGACTTGAGGTGAAAAACGTCAGGTAGGGAGTCATGATCATCATCGGCTGGGCGCGACCTCATCCTCAGGAGACCGTCCTTCGTTGGCCCTTCGTCCCCCTTCTGATCGCCTGCGCGCTGTTGGCGGCAGGCTGTTCCCGCCCCGGCGTAGCCGCCCCTGGCAACGGGAACGCTCAAGGTGGGAACACGGCGACCGTGATCGCCCTCGCGCCGGAGGAAACGCCCGACTCGCCCCCATCTCCGACGCTGGCCGTCGCCACGGCGACGCCGACGCCTGAGTCGACCCGAACCCCAACGGCGACGCCTCCCGACCCGACAAGCCCGCCGTCGCCTACGCTCGGCCCCACGCCCTCGCCGACCCGCACGCCGGCGCTCCCCACGGCCACGCCCACGGCCCTTCACCGCGCCGCGACGCCCGCGCCGCGACCCACGGGCACGATCACGCCGCGCCTCATCTACGGCGGCAACCCCCAGCACAAACGCATCGCCCTGACGCTGGACGTGGAGGCCGACCCGAAGCCGCTCCTTCCCATATTGGAAACGTTGAAGGAGAAAGGGGTGCGCGCCACCTTCTTCATCCTAGGGCAATTCGCCAAGGCCCACCCCGACCTGGTCAAACGCATCGTAGATGAGGGGCACGAGATCGGCAATCACTCCTGGTCTCATCCGGACTTCCGCACCCTGACGCGGGAACAAATGGTGGAGGAACTGCGCAAGACCGAGGAGACGATCCAGAAGATCACGGGCCAGAGCACCAAGCCCTACTTCCGACCGCCTTTCTCCTACCGCAACAAGGAGACCATCCAGGTCGCAGGGGAGGAAGGCTACCTGACCATCGTGTGGACGACGGAGACCTATGATTGGAAGCAGGGCGCGACCGTAAGGACGATGGTGGCATCGGTGCTGAAGGAAGCGAAGCCGGGCGGCATC
>DAOTYP010000242.1:0-3643 GCA_034434975.1 Anaerolineae bacterium
GGCCGTATAGGCGGCTTTTTGCGCGCACTCGCGAAAAACAGTCAAGAAAAAAGGTGGGGCCGGTTGACAACAGGCGTCGGTTGTGCTATAGTCGGGGAAAGAAGTCGGCCAGCGACTTGGTGGAGTCCTGGCCGATGACCCGCGACGGACAGAGCGTCGCAGGCGTGGGGTAGTGTATCACAGCCTCGCCTATCCGTCAAGGGTGGCGAGGCTGTTTCGTTTTAACATTACACGAGCAACTGACTCACCACATCGCCAAACCACAAGGGGTTGGGGATTGGTTTAGATAAGAGCACAAGGTGTTGTGGGGGGTGCTCAACTGGCAGAGCAACTGACTCTTAATCAGTGGGTTGCAGGTTCGAGTCCTGCGCGGCTCATGTAGGGGTTTGCCGCCACCTTGACCACTACATCTTGTAGTTTGGCGATGTGATGAGTAAGGTGCTCACCCAATGTTAAAACCAAAACGGCCTCGCCACCCTTGACGGATTGGCGAGGCCGCGATACATTACCCCGCACCTGGATGCACCACCGTCGGCCTACGCCGACTAGGTGCAAGCGAGCGCTAAGGCCATGCCCCAAGAGCCAGGCAGACGCGCGGACCCGTTGTGGGTTGGCGCGTCTCTTTTTTGTGCACTCATCCTACACTTGCGCTACTGGCACGGCTGGACGCAGAAGGAGGTGGCGCAGGCGCTGGGGATGATGGAGCGCGGCCTGCAATATGCTGGAAAACGCGCGCTCGCGCGATGGGCCGCTTTCTTGAACTGAGAATTTGCGTTTGCGCGCGTTTCCCCACGAAAAATGCTCGCACGAATTTTGGCCGCCTCGGGGGCCTACAAGTTGGCTTTCCCGCGATTTTGAGTTGAGTTATAGGGTGTGCCAGATGTTCTGGCCCTCCGCTCAGCCGGCAACCAGGTGCAGACAGCGGTCAGGATCACCAACAGCTGACCAAACGACAGTGGCTTTGCCACGCTTCCACACCTACCTCAGCTGGCGATGACGCTACCACGGATCAGCCCCCTTTTCATTATCTGGAATTGCTGCTCCGCGCAGGCCAAGATTGACGATCCCTTGGGCGCGTGCTATACTGTTTTCTGCTACCGAGCGCGCTCAAAGGAGAGTCGTGCATGGGAAAGAAGAAAATGAAGGCGATCCTCAAGGCCCGGGCCGCCCCCGGCCTGGAATGGGCCGAGGTGGACGTTCCCACCATCGGCCCGCGCGAGGTCCTGATCCGTGTGATCGCCACCTCCATCTGCGGCACCGATGTACACATCTTTGACTGGGACGCCTGGTCTCAGTCGCGCGTCAAACCACCCCTCATCCTAGGACACGAGTTCGCCGGAGAGATCGTAGAGGTCGGGGAAGAAGCAGACACCGAGGCCTATCGGGCGGCGGGGATTCGCCCCGGCGCCTTCGTCTCTGCCGAAGGCCACATCGTAGATAACACCTGCTTCCAATGTCGCACCGGCAACAAGCACATCTGCCAGAACGTCTCCGTCCTCGGGATTGACCGCCCCGGCACTTACGCGGAATACGTCGCCGTCCCTGTGGAGAACGTCTGGGTCAACCCCCCCGACCTCCCTCCGGAGATCGCCTCCCTGCAAGACCCGCTGGGCAACGCGGTCCACGCGGCCCTGGCGCAGGAGATCGTCGGCAAGACCGTGCTGGTAACCGGCTGCGGGCCCATCGGCTTGATGGCGATCCCCGTCTGCCTGGCCGCGGGCGCGGCCGCCGTCTTCGCGACCGATGTGCGTCCGCAGCGCCTGGAACTGGCGCGGCGGCTCAAGGCCACGCGCGCGCTGAACCCCCTGGAGGAAGACGTGCACTCTATCGTGCGGGAGGCGACCGGCGGCGAGGGGGTGGACGTCCTCCTGGAGATGTCGGGGAGCAAAGAGGCCATGGATCAGGGCTTCGGCCTGCTGAAAAACGGCGGCGCAGCCGCGCTCCTGGGGTTACCAAGCCGACCCTTTGCGTTTGATTGGGGCAAGCATGTGATCTTCAAGGGCGTTACCGTGCGCGGCATCTTCGGGCGGCGCATCTGGCAGACCTGGTACCAGATGCGAGAGCTCCTGGCGTCAGGTCGGCTGGACCTCAGCCCCTTGATCACCCATCGGCTGCGGCTGGAGGAGTTTGCGCAGGGCTTCGCCCTTCTGAAATCGCGCGAGCAAGTGGTGGGCAAAGTGGTGATGTTTCCCTAGAGGAGGTCAAGCGATGAGCACCGCGACGGCGGCTAAGACCGCCTGGATTCAACAAGAACTGGCCGCCCTGAAGGAACAGGGCCTCTACAACGTCATCCGTACCATCGGCTCGGCCCAGGGGGCCTGGCTGACGGTAGACGGGAGGCGCGTCCTGAACTTTTGCTCCAACAACTATCTGGGCCTGGCCGACCATCCGGCGCTGAAGGCGGCGGCTCACAAAGCCGTTGACGAGTTCGGCGTTGGCCCCGCTGCCGTCCGCTCCATCGCGGGCACGCTCACCCTTCACCTGCAATTGGAGGAGCGCCTGGCCCGCTTCAAGGGCGCGGAGGCCACCATCGCCTTCCAATCGGGCTTCAACGCCAACGTTGCGGTCATCCCCGCGCTGGTCGGCAAGGAAGATGTGATCTTCTCCGACGAGTTGAACCACGCCAGCATCATAGACGGCTGCCGCCTGTCGGGCGCGAAGATCGTGCGCTACGCCCACAACGACCCTGCGGCCCTGGAGCAGGCGATCCGCTGCGAGACGGGATATCGCCGCGCGCTCATCATCAGCGACGGCGTCTTCTCCATGGACGGAGACATCGCGCCGCTCCCCGCGCTGGTAGAGGTGGCCGAACACTACAATATCCTTCTCATGGTGGACGATGCGCACGGCGAGGGGGTGTTGGGCCGGGGTGGGCGCGGCATCGTGGATCATTTCGGGCTGCACGGGCGGGTGGATGTGGAGGTCGGTACCCTCTCCAAAGCCTTCGGCGTCGTCGGCGGCTATGTGGCTGGACGCAGGGAGATCGTGGAGTGGCTCCGGCAGCGGGGCCGCCCGTTCCTCTTCTCCAGCGCGGTGCCCGCCGCCGACACCGCCGCCTGCCTGGCCGCGGTGGATCTGCTGGAAGCCTCCACCGAACTGGTGGATCGCCTGTGGGAGAACGCGCGCTTCTTCCAGGCGGAGATGCGGCGGCTGGGCTTTGACACGGGGCGCACCCAGACGCCCATCACGCCGGTCATGCTGGGCGAGGCGCCCCTGGCCCAGGAGTTTTCACGGCGGCTCTTCGCGGAGGGCGTCTTCGCCATGGCGATCGGCTATCCCACCGTGCCGAAGGGGAAGGCGCGCATCCGGGTGATGATCTCCGCGGCCCACAGTCGCGAAGACCTGGAGAAAGGGTTGGCAGCCTTCGCCAAAGTAGGGCGAGGGTTAGGGGTGGTCGAACCCTAGGCAGCGACGGTGCCTGGGTTACCGATGCGACGAGGCGGCCATCTGGGTGATGGCCGCCTCCCTTCGCTGCCTGGCCGGCCTTAAGCAAAGAAATCCTCATCCCCCGGCGGCAGGTACTTCCTGGCCGCCTCTTCATCCAATTCAACGCCCAGCCCCGGCCTGTCCCAGACCTCAATGAAACCGTCCTTCACGATCGGGTTAGGGAGCCCCTTGACGATGTCATACCACCATTCGGGCT
>DAOTYP010000243.1:0-36195 GCA_034434975.1 Anaerolineae bacterium
CCAGAAATCCAAATACCTCGGAGGGTTGAGCGAAGAATGAGCCAATTCGTTTATATCATCAACCTCATCTTTCAGATCCTGAGCCTGGCGATCATCGCTCGCGCCCTCATCAGTTGGTTTCCCATCAGCCCTCACCACCCTGTGGTGATCTTCCTGAATCAGATCACCGAGCCGTTCCTCGCGCCCCTGCGCCGCTTGCTGCCCACGGCGGGCGGTGTGGATCTGTCGCCCCTCGTGGCCATCATCCTCTTGCAGGTGATTGAGCGCGTCTTGATCAGCATCCTGGTCGGCGGGCTGACCCTCTGAGGCGCGCGGGGAAAGAAAAGGGCAACCCCTATGGTAGGGGTTGCCCCTGATGAGCGGTTTCGCCTACTAACTGGTGCTGCGTGGGCGCTTTCCCAGTTTGACCGGGATCGTCTGCTCCTGGCCGTTTCGCAGCACCGTGATCTGCACCGTCTGGCCGGGCGAGGTGTTGCGCACCAGGTAAACCAGCACGTCGTCAAAGCGGGTGACGCGGTAGCCGTCTATGGCGGTGATCAGGTCTCCCCCGGCGCGCAAAGGGGTATCGCCCAGGACGAGATCGGTGTCGCGCGTGCCTGCGCGCAGGCCAGCCTGGTCGGCCGGCCCCCCTTTCACGACCTCGTTGACGTAGGCCCCGCGCAGTTTGGGATCCAGGCCTAGCGCCTTCGCCCAAGTCGGCGAGAAGGTGCCGCCGCGGATGCCCAGGTAGGGGTAGTCGTATTTGCCCTCTTTGATCAGCGCCGGGACGACGCGGCGGACGATGCTGATCGGGATGGCGAACCCGACGCCGGAGTTGGAGCGCGCCGCGGAGACGATCTGGAAGTTCACGCCGATGACACGTCCCTGGGAGTCCAGCAGCGGCCCACCGGAGTTGCCGGGGTTGATCGCGGCGTCCGTCTGGATCACGTCGGGGACCAGGAACTCGCTCCCCTCCGTAGGGATCGCGCGGCCCAAAGCCGAGATAACGCCCGCCGTGAGCGACCCTTGCAGCCCGAAGGGGTTGCCGATGGCGATGGCCCGCTGGCCTACCGCCAAGGAGTCGGGATCGCCGAGCTCCACAGGCACCAGGTTCAGGCCGCTGGGGTCCACCTTGACCACGGCCAGGTCGCTATCTGCATCGGTCGCGATCACCTCCGCCGGCACCACGACGCCATCGGCGAAGGTAACTTGCACCTCCGTGGCGTTCTGCACCACGTGGTTGTTGGTCACGATGTGCCCTTCACGATCCCAGACGAAGCCGGAGCCTTGCCCTTCCTGAGAGAAGTCGTAGTTCAGGCTCACGCGTTGACGGACGGCGATGTTGACGACGGAGGGGTTGACCTTCCGGTAGACGGCGGTCAGGATCTCCGTCTCCACGTCGGCACCTGGCTGAATGATGATGGGTTGCGAGGCGATGGACGCGCCCGGCGTAGGTTCTACGCCGAGGGGCGTTGAGGCAGCGCTCGCCGTCGGCACGGGGGTCGCCGCCAGGGCCACCGGCTCCGAACGGAGCGCCCTCGTGGCCGCGACGGCAGCCCGGGCCTCGCCTGAATGACGCACTACATACGCGCCGGTCACGCCGCAGATGCCGAGAAGCACAACGACAACGACCAGAAGCCCTGCGAGGAGGGCCTGGCGACCGCGAGATTCACGCATGGGGATCACCCCGCTTTCTGTAAGGTGCGAACTCACTCCCTATCGCGGCGGAACCCCGTCAGCAGGAAGATGTAGTAGAGCATGGTGGAGAGGGTCTGTGCCAGGGCCGCCACGTAGGTCAACGCCGCCGCATCCAGCACAGCCTTGGCCTGGGAGAGTTCGCGGCGATCCACCAACTGGTAGTTCCACAGCATTTGCAGCCCTCGCGCGCTGGCGTTGTACTCCACCGGTAGCGTGATCAGGGCGAAGAGCACCGCCAGGCCGAAGCCGGCCACGCCGAGCCAGGCCAGCGTCGGGTTGGCGGTGATCCAGCCGAAGATGAACAGGAGAGGCGCCACCCATGAACTGACCGTCAGCGCCGGCACCAGCCCACCGCGCAGCCGCAGCGGCGCGTACGCCTCCTGATCCTGCAAGGCGTGGCCAAGTTCATGGGCCACAATGGCGATCGCGGCCACGGAGCGGCTATGGGCCACGCCCGGTGAGAGGCGCAACGTCTTGGTGCGCGGATCGTAGTGGTCGGTCAACTCGCCTGGCGTCCCCTCCACGTTCAGGTGGCTGAGGCCCAGCGGCGGTAGCAGGCTGCGGGCTGCATCCAGCCCGCTCAGGCCGCGCAGGTTGGGAACCTGCAGGTATTTGCTGTAAGCAGACCGCACCTTGTACTGGGCGTAAAAGGCCAGCAACAAGGCCGGCAAGGCGAACACGAAGTAAAGAGGATCAAGGTAAAACATCGTCGGACTCCTTCCCGGTCGGTGAACCTAATCCTGTATCTGCGTTAACCGTTCCCATTTTACCACATCTCGTTCTCATTGGCCGACATCAGGCTCCGGTAAAGTTGTCAATTCTCCGACACGAAGTTCCTTGTCTCTCAACCTTGAGACTCTACCAAAGCCAGATTAGGCCAGGATGAAAGGCGTGTTAAGGCGATGTGAGAAGCCTTTGCCTCTCCCTACCTGGCCGGGAGGTAGGGAGAGGCGATCGCGGTGCAACTCTGCACAGGGTGTTCATCCACCCAGGTTATACTTGACGGAACTCGCCTTCCACCACGTCTTCGTCGCGCCCGTGGCCGTTCCCGCCGGCAGGGGCAGAGCCGCCCGGCATGTCGTAGCCGCCGGCCCCTGGCTGCGATAGCCGGCTGCCAGCCCGCTGCAATTCCTCCGTGGCCCGACGGATGGCCGTGATGTCTTCACCTTGCATCACGCGCCGCAGGTCGGCGATCTGCTTCTCCAAGGCGCGGCGGTCCGCGTCGCTCAGGCGGCCGTCGGCCTCGCGGAGGGCTCTCTCTACGCTGTAGGCCACGGCGTCGGCCATGTTGCGCGCCTCTATCAGTTCCTTGCGCCGCTGATCGGCCGCCCGGTTGCGCTCCGCCTCTTGCACCATGCGTTCAATGTCCGCTTTGCTCAGGTTGGTGCTCGCGGTGATGGTGATCTTTTGCTCGCGCCCGGTCGCCACGTCGCGCGCGCTGACGTTCAGGATGCCGTTGGCGTCAATGTCAAAGGTAACCTCAATCTGCGGCACCCCGCGCGGCGCGGGGGGTATCCCTTCCAGCCGGAAGCGGCCCAGGGTCATGTTGTCCGCGGCCATGGGTCGCTCGCCCTGCAGGACGTGGATGTCCACCGCGGTCTGGTTGTCCTCGGCGGTGCTGAAGATCTGGCTCTTGCGCACCGGTATGGTCGTGTTGCGCTCAATGATGGGCGTCATCACACCGCCCAGCGTCTCCACGCCCAAGGTCAGGGGCGTCACGTCCAGCAGGAGGACATCTTTCACCTCGCCGCCCAGGACGCCCGCCTGGATCGCGGCGCCGATGGCGACCACCTCATCCGGGTTGACCGACTTGTTGGGTTCCTTGCCCGTCAAGCGGCGCACCAGTTCCTGCACCATCGGCATGCGCGTCGCGCCGCCGACCAGGATGACCTCATCCAATTGGTCGGGGCGGAGTTTCGCGTCGCGCAGCGCCTGCTCAAAGGGCCCGACCAGCCGACGGGTCAGATGCTCGGAGAGTTGCTCAAACTTGCTGCGGCTGAGCCGCATCTGCAAGTGCTTGGGCCCGGAGGCGTCGGCGGTGATGAAGGGAAGGTTGATCTCCGTCTCCATGACGGACGACAGTTCTATCTTAGCCTTCTCCGCCGCCTCGGTCAGGCGCTGCAGGGCTTGCCGATCCTTGCGCAGGTCTATGCCGTGCTCTTTCTTGAACTCCTCGGCTATGTAGTTGACGATGACCTGATCGTAGTCGTCGCCGCCCAAGTGGGTGTCGCCGCTGGTGGCCTTCACCTCTACGACGCCGTCGCCTACCTCTAGGATGGAGATGTCAAAGGTGCCGCCGCCCAGGTCCCAAACCAGGATCGTCTCGTTCTTCTTCTTGTCCAACCCATAGGCGAGGGCCGACGCGGTCGGCTCGTTGATGATGCGCAAGACCTCCAGGCCGGCGATCTTGCCGGCATCCTTCGTGGCCTGCCGCTGCGAGTCGTTGAAGTAGGCCGGGACGGTGATCACGGCCTTGGTCACCGGCTCGCCCAGGTAAGCCTCGGCATCGGCCTTGAGTTTGCTCAGGATCATGGCCGAGATCTCCTGCGGCGTGTACTCCCTGCCGTTGACGGGGATGCGCACGCGCGCGTCGCCCACAGGGCCTTTGACCACCTGATAAGGAACCCGCGCCCGCTCCTCGGCTACCTCATCGTAGCGTCGCCCCATGAAGCGTTTGATGGAAAAGATGGTATTTTCCGGGTTAACGACCGCCTGTCGTTTGGCGATCTGGCCTACCAGGCGCTCGCCCGTCTTCGTGAAAGCCACTACCGAAGGGCAAAGGCGTCCGCCCTCCGCGGTGGGGATCACCACCGGTTCGCCGCCCTCCATGACGGCGATCACAGAGTTGGTCGTGCCCAGGTCAATCCCTACGATCTTGCTCATACACCGAGCCTCCAACGCCGAACGAAATGATGCTTTGCGGAGGCCCCTTTGCCTCCGCATCCGCCCTCATTCTAGCGTCGGATTGTTAGAAAAACGATGGCAAGATGTTAGAGTTGCGTTAGAGACGGAAGGGGATATGCCGATCGGTCAGGCAGGCGTCCAGCACAGCCGGTTATCCACGACGCGCACGGCTGCGGAGCCGGCCTTTTGCAGCGCGCTCAGGCAGGCGAGGACGGTGGTTTGGGTGAGGGTATAGACGACGGGGTTGGGGATTTGCAGGCCCAGGCGGGTTGCCGTCCGTTGCAGGATGCCGCCGAGGTCATCGGCCTCGCGCAAGGAGGCGGCGACCGCTTGGCGGATTTCTGCGAGGCGTGCGGCGTTCTCGGCGGCCCAGGGGCCGATCTCCGGCACCGCCTCGCCGTGGCCGGGGACGAAGCAAGCAAATTTTCCGTCCAAGGTAGGCAAGGCGTTCAACGTGTCTGCCGCCTGATCTACATCCACGTAGAAGGGGATGCCGTGCTTGCGCAGGATCTCCGGCGCGAAGCAGGCATCGGCCACGAAGCAGACGCCGCCGCCCGCGATCATCACCTGGTTGGGCGCGTGGCCCGGCGCGGCGATGACCTTGAGCGGCACCCCGCCGAGCGTCACGTCCCCCGGCGCTAGGAGCCCGTCCACCGGGCAGGCGTCGGCCAGGACGAACTTGTGTCGCCACTCCGCGGCAGGCGAGGCGCCGGAGAAAAGGTAAAGAGGCTCCAAGAGGGGGTTGGCCACGATAGCCGCCTCCAGCGCAGGGGCGTACACGGGCGCGCGAGAACGCGCCCGTACCGTCGCAGCGCCGCCGAAGTGATCGGCGTGAGCGTGGGTGACGACCACGGCGACCAGCCGCAGCCGCAAGGTCTCTACGATGCGCAGGATCTTCTTGGCCGTGTCCTTGTCCAGGCCGCTGTCCACCAGGACAGCCCGTCCGTCCTGCGCGATCAGGCCCGCGTTGGAGCCGCCGCGCAGTTGGTAGGCCGCGTCGGTCAGTCGTATCGGTTCCATAGCCGGTGTGGTTCCCCCGCAAGGGGTCAGGCAGCGCGCCTTGGCTGATTTAGTTCAACGATCTAGCCAACGTGTCGGGAGTATAACATCGGGGGTTGCGTTTGTCAACGCCGCGCCTGAAAAAGGGGGGAAAAAGAGGCTAAAACGGCGTGATAAAAATTGGCGCGCGAAAGGCCCGCGAGGTATTGACTTTTCGCCGCGTTCGTAGTATAATAAAGTTGGTTTGTTCGGAATCCGAATAATCTAACGGCCATCTGACGACCTGTCATCCCTCCGTCGCCTGCTCGCTGCCGTCGGTTCATAAGGGGAGCCCATCTGGCATGGTCGCTGCCAGCGTGACCCATTGGGAGAGCGCCAGGGAGTTGAGCCGCCGTCTCGTGTTTGCTCACATCCGACAGCGGCAGCGCACCTCGCATACGGAGATCGTGAACGCCACCGGCCTGAGCAAGGCTACGGTATCGTCCATCATCGCCGAGATGGTGGCCGCCGGCCTGGTGCGAGAGGTCGGCAGTGAGAGCGTCTCCGTCGGTCGGCCGCGCGTCCTTTTGCAACTGGTCCCCGATGCCTATCTGCTGTTAGGGGCGGAACTGGCGGACGACGTATGTCGGGTGATTTTGACCGATTTATACACCCGGCCTTTGGTGAAAGTCACCCGCCCTGTCGGCGACCTGGCGTTCGCGCCGATGGTGCGGCTCTTTGAGGAATGCGTGCGGGAGGCTACCGCCGGCGTTGACTGGGCGCGCATCCTGGGCCTGGGCGTGGCGGTACCGGCCCAGGTGCATCCGCCATCGGGGCGGGTCATTTTCTCCGTCCACTTGGTGGGCTGGCGGGATGTGCCTTTGGGGCCGGAGTTGGCCGGCCGCTTCGGGTGGCCGACGGCTATCGTGGGGCGTGGCCATGCTGCCGCCTGGGGAGAGGCCGGTTGCGGCGCAGGACGGGGGGCGGCGAACCTGCTGTACGTGCGGGTTGGGGGCGGCATCGGCGCAGGGCTGGTGCTGAACAGGCAGCTATATTTGGGGAGCAACTTCCTCGCCGCCGACGTAGGGCATTTCATCGTCCAGGCGGAGGGCGAGGTCTGCGGCTGTGGGAACCGCGGCTGTCTGGAGACGGTGGCCTCCACACGTGCCTTTCTCAGGCTTGTCCGTCGCCGCCTACGGGAGATGGCAGGTGAGCCGGAGCAGTTGACCTTGGAGCAGGCCATCGCCGCCGCGCAGAGGGGCGATCCTCTCATGTTGCAGGCCTTGAACGAGGTGGGGCGCTGGCTGGGACAAGCCCTGGCCAGCACGGTGAACCTATTGAACTTGGACATGATCATCGTTGGCGGCCCTCTGGCCCAGGCCGGGGAGATGCTTTTGCAGCCTTTGTGCGAGGAGCTGACACAACGTTCCCTTCCCGTGCATCTGAATCACATGAAGGTCGTGCTCTCGGAGTTGCGGGAGGATGCCCCGGCCATCGGCGCCGCCAGCCTGATCCTTAACGAGCTGACGGCACCTGCCGACCTTCTAACGCCGTTGCAACTTGCCGTAGAGGGGGTCGGGGTGTTCAGGAGGAAGGAGGTGGTGGCGGCCTCTCCGCGCTCTTGAGGCCTGGCGAGCCCGAGGACGGTGTCGGGGCGCGCGTGGTCGCCCGTTGGATTTGCCCTGCTCGGACAGGAGGTGCGACGCTACAAACTCTTCACCGGCTCTCGTGAGGTAGATGTCGTCTCGGGCGGCGTTCGCTTCAGGGCGGGCCCGCCTCAACCCAAGACATTCTTAGAGGAGGACGAACCATGTCGGAGGAGAAGAGCGCCATGCTCAATCGGAAGTTCAGCCGTCGCGAGTTGTTGCGCAAGGCCGCGCTGGGTGGCGCGGGCTTGGTGGCGGCAAGCGTCGCTGCCGCGTGCGCAACGCCGACGCCGCAGGTGATCAAGGAGACGGTCGTCGTAGAGAAAGAGAAGGTGGTGGAGAAGGTGGCCACCCCTACGCCCCCGCCTGCTAAAACGGTGGAGGTTACCTGGTGGCAGGCGCCGATCTGGTTCTATGACAAAGAGCTCAAGCAGACCAACGCTCCCCCCGATGAGCTTCCCAACGAGATGGTCAGGCGGTTCCAGGAGGCGAACCCCAACATCAAGGTCAAACTGGAGCTGATCCCCTGGGATGCCTGGGGGCAGAAGACCACCACTGCCTTCGCGACGGGCGACATGCCGAACGTCATCTACGGCGGCGGCCAGGTCGCCTACATCCAGGCCGGCCTCTACGAGCCGCTGGATGACTACATCACGCAGGAGATGCTGGACGGCTGGCTGCCCGGTATCAAGGAGAGCGTTACCTTCTTCAACCGCATCTACGGCGCGCCTGGGTTGCGCGATCCTCAGGTTGTCTCCTTCTCCAAGACCGCGTTGGAGAAGTACGGCGGTGCCGACCTCCTGCCCAAGGACCCTGACCGCGACCTGACCTTTGATGTTCTGAAGGAGATCGGGTTGAAGTTCTCCGATGGTCAGACCCGCTTCGGCTTCGGCGTTCCTACCGATCACGGCTCCGCCGGCTACTGGGGCTTCGGAGCCTGGCTGGGCGGCTTCGACGTCAAGATCTGGAGCGACGATTTTGAGCGCTTCATCGCCCACGAGCAAGATGCCGCGGTGGAGGCTCTCCAGTGGTACGTGGACGCGCAGGACAAGTGGAAGATCCTCATCCCGAACCTGCCCAAGTGGAGCGATGTGGACAACTTCTACTGGAAGAAGAACTGTGCCGCGCGCTTCCACTGGATGGGGATTCAGACGGAACTGGACCAGGCCATCGCCGCAGGGCAGGCCGAGAAGCCCTTTGAGCTCTACTACACCATCCCTCCGCATAAGGAAGGCGTGCCGGCTCGCGTGGATCACGGTGGTGGGATCCGCTGGTCGGTGGGGCGCACCAAGGATAAGGACAAGCGCGAAGCCGCTGCCAAGCTCGCCCTCTGGTTGGGCACCGACCCATGGCGAGAACTGGTGGAGGCGATGCACGGCCGCTTCCCGGTGACCAAGAAGGGCGCGGAGGTCGCCGCGACGGTGGAGAAGATGCAGAACCCCAACTTCCAGTGGGGCCTCAAAACCTACTTGGTGAAGTATCCTCAGTTCCCCGATGGCATGGGGTCGCGCGTGCACGTCATCCCCAATGCCCGCACGTCCAAGATCTTTAACGAGGTCAACTTCTGGGACCTGGGCATCAAGATGATCCAAGCCTTGCTGACGCATCAGTTGGACCCGAAGGGCGTCTTGATGGAGATGGCGAAGGTCCTCAACGGCGCGTTGGGGGCGAAGATATAGCGTTTCGGCGTCTCAGTTCGCTAGGAGCGGGGCAGCGGACGGAGGCTGTCCGCTGCCCCTTGCCTCCTCATCAGAGGCGGTCAAATCACTTTTCAGGTCACTGCCGGAGGGCAAGGTGATGGCAAGGCAAGACAAGGGCCGGTCAGGCCCCGGCGCGCAGGCCGTCGTGTCAGGCGCTGGCGCAGTGGCGTTGCCGCAGCCGGCTATCTACCGAGAGCCTACCACCTTTTGGGGGCGAACCCTGCGAGACATACGCAAAAGCAACAAGTGGGGCTACATCTTCATAGCGCCCTTGCTCATTGACTTTTTGGTTTTCACGGCTTACATGATCGTGCGCGCCGTGTTGATGGGCTTCCAGGAGATCGCCTTCGGCGGCGTGGCGACCTGGGTAGGGTTTGAGAATTTCCGTTACGCCATCCGGGTGGATCCTCTCTTCTGGAATGCGGTGAAGAACACGGTCTATTACACGGGCCTGGTGGTGCCGGGGACCATCGTCGTGGCTTTGGTCCTTTCGGAGTTGATCTACCGTCGCAACTCCCGCGTGCAGGTCTTCTTCAAGAGCGCCTACTACCTGCCCGGCGTCGTCTCCAGCGTGGTGATGGCGATCATTTGGATTTGGATCTTCCAGCCTTTTTACGGCCTCCTCAATTGGTTGGTGGGACTGTTCGGCCTCGGGCCTTACAGCTGGCTGGGCGACCCTAAACTGGCCATGCCCTCGCTGATCCTGATGAGCATCGTGGGTGGCATCGGGGCGCCGGTCGTGCTCATCACCGCGGCCATGGGCGGCATCCCGACCGACCTCTACGATGCTGCCAAGATCGACGGCGCCAGCGAATGGGTGCGCTTCTGGCGGGTGACCGTGCCGCTGTTGCGCCCTACGCTCCTATACCTTTTCGTCACCGGTTTCATCGGCTACTTCCAGGTCTTTGACCAGATCTACGTCATGACGCAAGGCGGCCCCGGCTACCCTCCTGCTACCCAGACCATGGGGTTCCTCATCTACCAATCGGCCTTTGAGAAGTTGCAGTTAGGACGCGCCGCTGCGCAATCTATTCTCCTGTTCTTCGGCATCTTGGTTTTCTCCGTGATCCAATTTCGCCTCTTTGCTGCCGAGTTGGAATATTAGCGAGGAGAGAGACATGGCTACGCAGACCCGAACAGTGCGCGCCAAGCCCAAGATTGAACTAGAGGGCCTCTTGACAGCCGTCGCGTACGTCATTCTCATCTTGTGGGCTGTGGCCGCCCTTTTCCCGATCTATTGGATGGCTAAAAACAGCATTGAGCCGTCCAAGAACATCGCGGTCTTCCCGCCCAACCTCCTGCCGACGAAGGTGACGCTGGTCAACTACTTTGACGTGATGCGGCGTTTCCCCATCCCTCGTTGGTTCCTGAACACCGTCATCGTCGCCTCGGTGCGCACCGCCGGCGCCCTCCTCTTCGGCGCCATGGCCGGCTACGCCTTCGCCAAATTGAAGTTCTGGGGCCGTGAGGTCCTCTTCTGGGCCCTGATGAGCGTCATCATGATCCCCGGTTTCATCACCATCATCCCGCTCTATCAGTTGATCCGCGCGTTCAAACTGATAGATACCATCTGGGCTGTCATCCTCCCCGGCCTGACCGGAGGCATCGGCGCCATGTTCCTGATGCGCCAGGTCATGCGCACCCTTCCTACGGAGATCATTGAGAGCGGGCGCATTGATGGGTCTGGCGAGTTTCGGATCTTCTGGGAGCTCATCATGCCCCTGGCCAAGCCGGGGCTGGCGGTCTTGGGGATCTTCCATTTCGTGGGCAACTGGAACTCGTTCCTCTGGCCCCTGATCGTGTTGCGCGCTAAGGAGAAGTTCCTTCTAGCCTCTGGCCTTGGCCTCTTGGCCAGCCCCAAGGATACGGGGATGGGAAGCATGACCGGCGTCCTCTTCGTCGGGCAGGTGATGGCCGGCGCCTGCATCCAGGCCATACCGATCATCATCGTCTTCCTCCTCTTCCAGCAGTACTTCCTCAAGGGGATCACCATCGGCGCGATCAAGGGCTAGGCCAAAGCCTTGGTGATCTAGAGAAAAAGGGGCTGGTTGCACATGACGGTGTCGCCAGCCCTTTTCTTGGCCGAAGGAGGCTCGCGGTCGCTGGGAATGGCCGCGTTTCCGTGCGTTAGGAAGCATCACCATGAGGGTGATCGGGGGTTACATCAGTGTGAAATCTCGTTGACCTGTTAGGAGGTGCTCATCATGAAGACGGCCGTTCGCCCTGCCGGCGTGCCGACCCCGCTAGGCCCTTACTCGCATGCTGTGGTCGCTTCCGGCCCTTTCCTCTTCGTCTCCGGCCAAGTTGCGATAGACCCTGCCGTCGGCAAGATCACCGCGACGACTTTCGCTGAACAGGCCGCGCGCGCCTTTGAGAATGTGAAGGCCGTCGTGGAGGGAGCGGGGGCTAAGATGTCGGACGTGGTGCGCGTCGGCGTGTACCTCAGCGACATGAAGCACTTCGCCGAGATGAACGAGATCTATCGGCGCTACTTCCCGGAACCCTATCCGGTCCGCACGACGATCCAGGCCGGTTTACCCCCTAACGCCATGATTGAGGTAGATGCCATCGTCGCCCTTCCAGGCTAGCGATCGGGTTGGTGGAGGCGATGTAACATGGACTCAACCTTGCCTCTCATCTCCGGCGTGGAACACGTGGCCCTCATAGCCATAGATCCGGATGCCCTTGCCGACTGGTATCAGCGCGCCTTGGGTGCGACGGTGGCTTGGGCGAGCGAGAGGCCCCCGCGCACATACCTCTTGCGCTTGGGGAATGACCTGTTAGAGGTAGGCCCTGCGCCGGTGGGGTCTTCGCCGGCACCGCAACCCCGCGACGCGCCGGGACTACGCCATCTGGCTCTCGCCGTGGATGATTTTGACGCCGCGGTCGCGACCTTGCGCGAGCGCGGCGTGCGCTTCACCACCAGCGAACTCACCGGCGCCTTGCCCTCGCGTCTCATCTTCTTCACAGACCCGGAAGGGAATCACCTGCATCTGATCTGGCGTCCCCAGGCGGTGTGAGACATGAGCGAACCGTCGGTTGCTTTGCGGCAGGCTAGTGAGGCGCGAGGATGGACGATTCCCCCATCGGCTCGCCCTTTGCGCGTCGCGCTGGTCGGGGCTAGGCACTGGCATGCGCCGTTCTACGCGGGGGCGCTGCGCAAGGTCGGGGCGGAACTCGTGGGCCTCACCGATGACGACCCGGCATGGGCGGCCCGGTGGGGAGAGGAGTTGCAGGTCAAGGCCTTCTCCCACATGGCCGAGATGCTGAAGTCGGCCCGGCCCGATCTCATCTATGCCTTCGCGCCGCACCGTGAGATGCCCGCTCTGATCGCTGAGTTAGTGGCTTGGGGGGTTCCCTTCGTGGTAGAGAAGCCCGGCGGGCTGGCTTGGCGAGAGTTGGCGCGAGTGGCGCGGAGGGCGCGAGCGCGCGGCGTGTGGGCCGGGGTGGACCTGGTCGCTCGCACCCAGAGGCTGGTGGCTCGCCTGCGCGCCTTGGCCGACAACGGCGCGTTGGGGCGCATCCATCATTTCTCCTATCGCCTCTTTGCAGGGGATCCCCAGCGCTACCTGGCCTGGGGGGTGCCCTGGATGTTGGACCCCCAGGTCGCCGGCCTGGGCCCCCTCTACAACTTCGGTCCGCATGTGGTGGACGCTTTCCAGTGGCTGACTGGCGAGCCCGTGGCCGAGGTCTCTTGCCACCTGCGCTACCTGCACGGGCTGGAGATCCCGGATTACGCGCAATTGACGTGCGTGACGCCCTCCGGCGCGATCGGCACTCTGGAAGTCGGCTACGTTTGCCCTGACGGCCTTTACGATCGGAACCTGACCTTGAGCAGCGATCGGCTCTACGTCTCCTCGCCGGGGCTGGATAGCGGCATCTTGCGCTGGCGGGACGGGCGCAGCGAGGAAGTGCCGATGGATCCGGAGATAGGCGAGGATTTCTGGTTGGGGTATGTGCGAGAGGTGGAGCGCCGACTGCGCGCGGGCGAGCCGCCCGTGGCGACGCTGGACGACATGGCCCGCGTCCTGCGGGTCCTCAATGCGGCGGAGGAAGCGGCCCGACGCGGGCGGCCGGTGCGGTTGAAGTGGAGTGAAGAGCCGCGTTGAGCCCTTGGGGGCAAGGCTGCTTTGCGGTCGGAGGCCGCCGTAGAGGCGGCCTCCTGGCTACATGGGAACGTTTGGCGCCCAACAGGATACGGGGTAGAATAAGGCCATGCGCATCCCCCCTCTAGGAGCAGTCTTGGTCGTTGCCAAACGCCTGCATCCTCGGGCTGTGGCGCAGCCTCTCTGGAGACGGCTTCACCCTCCGCTCGTTACCGTTGAGGAGCGCAACATCTGGTATCTCCAGGTAGAGATATTCTGGGCTGCCTTCTTCGGCGTTGCCGGCGCGTTCAACGGAGCCTTCGCCGTGCGCCTGGGCGCAAGCGATACCTACATCGGTTGGTTGTCCTCCCTGCCGGCGCTGCTTGCTATACTCATCTCGCTTCCTGCCGGGCGCTTCTTGGAAGGCCGTCGCGACTCCGTTCCCTGGATACTCAACAGCCTTCTCATCCACCGGCTCGGCTTCCTTGTCGTGATCCTGGTGCCGTGGCTGGTGCCGAGAGAGCACCAGGCCCTCGTCCTCGTCCTCGTGCTTGTGGGGATGACCATCCCCGCCCATTTCTTCAACGTTGGCTTCAACGCGCTCCTGGCCGACGTCATCCCGGAGCGGCGGCGCGCGGCGGTCTTCACCGTGCGCAACGTTCTCAACGCTGCCGTAGTGAGCGTGGGCACCTTCCTAGCGGGGCAATGGCTGAACCACGCGCCCTTTCCTTTCAACTATCAGGTGTTGTACGGCGTGGGGCTTCTGGGAGGGCTGGTGAGTTCATACTATCTCTACCGGCTGCGCAGGCCGGAGGCCCCATCATCGCCTCGGCCCCGACCGCCGGCCGGCGCCGCAGGCCCCCGGCCGAGCCTGGGTGAACAGTGGCGGCAGGCGCGCGCGGCGCTGGCGGAGAACTCCGCTTTCGTCCGCCTGAACATTGATACCCTGGCATACAACCTCGCGCCGTGGGCCGTCGGCCCCCTTTACATCCTTTTCTTCGTGCGAGAGCTGGGCGCGAGCGACGCATGGGTCGGGCTGAACAGCACCCTGGCCAACGGTGCAGTCATCTTCGGCTGGCTGTTATGGCGACGGATCATGGGGCGGTGGGGTGAGAGCAAAACCCTCAGGACCACTGTGATGTTCATGGGGCTTTATCCCCTGCTGGTGGGCCTTTCGCGCAACCTGACCTTCATCCTCTTCGCAGGGATCGTCATCAATTTGATCGCCCCCGGCATCAGCCTGAGCCACTACAACACCCTTCTCAAGACCTGCCCGCCGGAGCGACGCAACACCTTCATGGCCATTTACATCACCCTGATGAACGTGGGCGCGTTCGTTTGCCCTTTCATCGGCGTCGCGCTCTCACGTCACTTCGGCCTGGGGCCGACCCTCATCGGCGCGGGCCTCTTCTGGTTCCTCGGCGCGAGCATGTTTCGCCTCCTACCCCCCCGCGTGCCCGACACGCCGCAAGGATGAAAAACGGCGCGGAGGGAGGGGCCTTCCGCGCCGCCGTTATCCTCGGCTCAATCGGGGAAGAGAAAACCTAGCAGCGCTTCGTGGCGGCTGAAATCCGGGATGAGGAGGTCGGCCCCGGCGTTCGTCAGGCGGGTGATCTTGCGGGCATTCCAGCCGGAGCGCTTTACCTCATCCGTCGCCACGCCCAGAGCCACGGCTCCTTGGGCGCGCGCCTGGCGGATCTCCACCGGCCCGTCGCCTACCACCAGGAGTTCAGGGCCGTGTAGATCGTGTTCGGCCAGGATGCGTGCGATGACCCGTTCCTTCGTCCAAGCCTGGCCTGTGTCGCGCGCGCCATAGATGCCCCCTTGGAAGTAAGAGGCGATGCCGAGCGCCTCCGCCTCTTGCACCACGTACTTGTGGTCGGTCCCGCTGGCCAGGTAGAGGGTTACCCCTCGTTGGCGGAGGCCCTCCACGAAGGCGCGCGCGCCTGCGATCATCATCTCATCCTGCGTGACCTCGCCCCGCGCCAGCCGTCCCAGTCGCTCCCGCACGGGGACGAGGATCCGCTCGTTGTAGATCCGCTTGTAGGTGCGGGCCGTGCGCACCCGTTTGGCCAGGCCGTGGCGCCGCACCGCCTCTTCCAGCCAGCGCATCTGCTCAATGGTCAGGATGCCGGTGGAGCGGTCAATGTACTCTCGCACCTCCTCTTCAATCTCCGGCGTCGGTTCGTGGCCGTCGCAGATCATCTCTACCATCAGGGGGCCCATCACCCCTTCCCATCCCTGGCGGATGACGGAGATCGTGCCGTCAAAGTCAAAGAGCGCGTGGCGGAAGCGCCCGCGCGCCACCTCCGGGTTGAGGATGCGCAGCCAGTCGTCGCTCATGTCGTCTCCTGTGTCGGCGGCAATGATGTTATCCTTTCCACGCCCGCTCCAAGTCCGCGCGGCTCAGGACGGCGCGGTGTCGGGTTGGCCGCGCGCGTTTTCCAGGGCGATCACCTTGGCCAGCCGCCGCGCGTGGCGCGGCTCGCCGGAGAAGCGGGCCGCGAGGAACGACCGCACCAGTTCTAGGGCCAACGCAGGCCCGACCACGCGCGCGCCCAGGCAGAGGACGTTCATGTCGTCGTGCTCAACCCCTTGATGGGCCGAGTAGGTGTCGTGGCAGACGGCCGCGCGGATGCCGGGAAACTTGTTGGCCGCAATGGACGCGCCCACGCCGCTACCGCAGATGATGATCCCTCGTTCGGCTTCGCCCCTTTGTACCGCCTCGCTCACCGCTTTGGCGAAGTCGGGGTAGTCATCTCCGGGGTCAAAATCGTATGCGCCCTGGTCCAACACCTGGTGCCCCGCGGCGAGGAGGGCGTTGATCACCTCGCCTTTGAGGGCGAAGCCGCCGTGATCGGCTCCAACTGCGATGCGCATTTCATCTCCTTTCGGGCTCGCCCAGCGCGGCGACCTTCTTGCCCGCCTTTTCCAGCAGGGCGAGCGCCCGCGCGACCACGTTCTCCACCGAGAAGCCGAGGTTCCGCATGGCCACCTGGTACGGAGCCGACGCGCCGAACCGCTCCAGGCTGATCACCTCGCCGGCGGGCCCAACGTAGCGATGCCATCCCTGCGAGACGCCCGCTTCCACGGCCAGGCGCGCCGTCACCTCCGGCGGGAGGACGCTTTCCTGGTATTCCGCGCTCTGCCGGTCAAAGAGTTCCCAACTAGGCATGTTCACGACGCGCGCGGCGATGCCCCTCTTCGCCAGTTCCTCACGCGCGGCCAGGGCCAACTGCACCTCGGAACCGGTCGCGATCAGGATGAGATCGGGCTTGCCGCCCTCGGCCTCGGCCATGATGTAAGCCCCGCGCCGTAGCCCTTCCGCCGGCGCGTAGCGCGTCCGATCAAAGACGGGAACGTTCTGTCGGGTGAGCGCAAGGGCCACAGGCCCAGACCGATGCTCCAGGGCGACCCTCCAGGCGACGACGGTCTCGTTGGCGTCCGCCGGGCGGATCACCGTGAGGTTGGGGATGGCGCGCAGCGCGGCCAGGTGCTCCACCGGCTGATGGGTCGGCCCGTCCTCGCCCAGGCCAATGCTGTCGTGGGTGAAGACGTAGATGACCGGCAACTCCATCATGGCTGCCAGGCGAATGGCGGGACGCATGTAGTCGGAAAAGACCAGGAAGGTCGCGCCGAAGGGGATGACGCCGCCGTGCAAAGCCATGCCGTTGAGGATCGCGCCCATGGCGTGCTCGCGGACGCCGAAGCGCAGGTTACGGTTGCTGTAGTGGCCGGCGGCGAAATCGCCCGTGCCTTTCATCAGGGTGCGGGTGGAGGGGGCGAGGTCGGCCGAGCCGCCGATCAGGTTGGTGAGGCGCGGCGCGAGGGCGTTGATCACCGTACCGGAGGCGACGCGCGTCGCCATGCCTTTGGCGTCCGGCGGGAAGGTGGGCATGTCTGCGTCCCAATCCGGCGGCAGTTCCCCCCGCATGAGGCGCTGCCACTCCGCAGCCAGGTCCGGGTAGGCCTGCGCATAGGCCGCGAAGCGCCTCTGCCAGTCGGCTTCCCACTCCTGCCCCCGCGCGAGGGCCTGACGGAAGTGGGCTAATGCCTCGTCGGGGATGTAGAACGCCGGCTCCGGGGGCCAACCGAGGGCCTCTTTGGTCGCCCTTACCTCGTCCTCGCCCAGGGGCTCGCCGTGGGCCTCCGCCGTCCCCTGCTTGTGGGGGCTGCCGTAGCCGATGATCGTGCGCGCGATGATGAGGGAGGGGCGCTCGGTCTCGGCCTGGGCCGCGCGTATGGCCTTGGCCACCGCCTCTAGGTCGTTGCCGTCTACCTGTTGCACGTGCCAACCGTAGGCCTGAAAGCGCAGCGCCCGATCCTCGGTGAAGGCCAGGTCGGTGCTCCCCTCAATGGAGATGCGGTTGTCGTCGTACAAGTAGATCAACTTCCCCAATTTGAGGTGTCCGGCCAAGGAGGCAGCCTCGGCGGCGACCCCTTCCATCAGGTCGCCGTCGCTGACGATGGCGTAGGTGTAGTGATCTACGATGGTGTGGCCAGGGCGATTGAAGCGCGCGGCCAGGAACCGCTCCGCGATGGCCATGCCGACGCCGTTAGCAAAGCCCTGGCCGAGGGGGCCGGTGGTCGTCTCCACGCCGGGGGTCAGGCCGTGCTCCGGGTGGCCGGGCGTCTTGCTTCCCCATTGCCGGAAGTTTTGCAGTTCCGCGAGGGGCAGGTCGTAGCCGGTCAGGTGCAGGAGGCTGTACAGCAGCATGGAGCCGTGCCCTGCCGAGAGGACGAAGCGATCGCGGTCGGGCCAGGCGGGGTTGGCCGGGTTGTGCTTGAGGAAGCGCGTCCAGAGGACGTAGGCCATGGCCGCCGCGCCCATCGGGAGGCCCGGATGGCCTGACCTGGCCTTTTGTACGGCATCCATGGCCAGGGTGCGGATGGTGTTGATGCAGAGTTGGTCAAGGTGGTCCGGTTGCGGCACGGGGCATCCTCCATAGAAAGGTACTCAGTGAAGTATAGCCAACGCGGCGTTCCTGTCAACTGTCGCCGGGTGCGGCTTTCGGGGGACATTTGGGGCGCGGGGCGTGCTGTGCTACAATGTCTGCGCGGGCGGCACATGATTTTGCATGTGAGGAGGTGTTCATGGGCAACGCGCGCATACCGGTCGCGCTGCAACTGTACACCGTGCGTGAGGAGGCGGCGAGGGATTTCATCGGCACCCTGCGGCGGATAGCGGCGATGGGCTACGCCGGGGTGCAGATCTCGGGAAACATGGGCGGCCTGAGCGCCCAGGAGATGAAAAGGATCCTGAGCGATCTGGGCCTTCGCTGCGCGGGCGCTCACGTCGGCCTGATGCAGTTGGAGAACGAGTTGTCGTCGCTTCTGGACTACTACGCTGTGTTGGAATGCCCCTACCTGGTGCTGCCGGTGCTACCTAGAGAATTCTACGAGGGCAAGACCGATTGGGCGGCCTTGGGAGCCCGGCTGAACAAGATCGGCGCCGCCTGTCGGGAGCGCGGCATGGGTTTCGCCTACCACAACCACGATATGGAGTTCCGCCGCCTGGGCGACCGCTACCTGTGGGACATCATCTTGGATCACACCGACCCCGCGCTGGTCAAGGGCGAGTTGGATACCTATTGGGCGGTCTATGCAGGCGCCGACCCGGCAGCCTGGCTGGAGGAGCACCCCGGCCGTTGCCCGCTGTTGCACCTGAAGGACATGGCGCCCGGCCCCGAGCGGGCCTTCGCCGAGGTCGGCGAGGGGATCATTGACTTCAAGCCCATCTGCGCGCGTTTTGAGGCGCAAGGTGGGGAGTGGTATGTGGTAGAGCAGGACCTCTGTGCCCGGCCTCCGCTGGAGAGCGCCGCGCTCAGCCTGCGCCACCTGCGCGAGGGGGGCATCGCCTAAAATAAGCTGTAAGGATAAATCGGAGGAGCAACGCCATGTGTGCACAAGAAGCAAAGCGAAGCGAACCGTATCGGAATCCCGCCTTGCCCGTGGAAGAGCGGGTAGCCGACCTTCTCTCCCGCATGACCTGGGAGGAGAAGGCGGCGCAATTGGGCTCGTACCTGCCCAATTGGATGTGGGACGAGGCCTATGTCAAGAAGCCTGAAGTGCGGGTCCCTCGTTGGCTGTCGGTGCCTCTGGCCGAGGCCGTCGGTCAGGGCACGGGGCAGCTCAGCGTCTTCCTCAGGGAACTTCCGCCTAAGGTAGCGGCGGAGAGGGCCAACGAGGTCCAGCGCTATGCCCGCGAGCAGACTCGCCTAGGCATCCCGCCGATCATTCATGACGAAGGGTTGCACGGCCTCCTGGCGAATGGCGCTACCAGTTTCCCTCAATCTATCGGCATGGCCAGCAGCTGGGACCCAGAACTCCTGCACGAGGTTGCCAAGGCCATCGGCAGGGAGGCTCGCACCCGAGGCATCCGCCAACTCCTGAGCCCTACCATCAACATCGCGCGCGACCCGCGCTGCGGGCGCACCGAGGAAACTTACGGCGAAGATCCTTACTTGGCGGCGCGCATGGCCGTGGCCTTCGTGAAAGGAGTGCAGAGTCAAGGCGTCGTCGCCACGCCCAAGCACTTCGCCGCCAACTTCGTGGGCGACGGCGGACGGGACAGCAACGCCGTTCATTTCTCCGAGCGGCTCTTGCGCGAGGTTTACTTCCCCGCCTTCAAGGCTGCGGTGCAAGAGGGGAAGGCCCTCTCCATCATGGCAGCCTACAATTCCTTGGACGGCCTCCCCTGTTCCTGCAACCGCTGGCTGCTCACCAAGCTCCTGCGCGAGGAGTGGGGATTTGAAGGCTTCGTCGTCTCCGATTATACTTCGGTCCTCCACATCATGGAGAAGCACGCGGTGGCTGCCACTAAGGAGGAAGTGGCCAAGCGGGCCGTGGAAGCGGGCCTGGATTGCGAGCTCCCCAACACCGATTGCTTCGGACGGCCCCTCATCCAAGGCTTGCAGGAGGGGAAGATCTCGGCGGAGGCGGTAGATGAGGCGGTGCGGCGCATCCTGCGGGTCAAGTTCCGCCTGGGCCTCTTTGATGATCCCTTTGTGGACCCGGAGGAGGCGGAGAAAGCCTGCCACACTGAGGAGCACCGGGCCTTGGCCTTGCAGATGGCCCGCGAGGCGATTGTCCTCCTGAAGAACGACGCGCACACCTTGCCCATCCCTCGTACCGTCAAATCCCTTGCCGTCATCGGGCCGAACGCCGATCAGATCCTCCTAGGCGGATATGCTTGGGACCTCTACACCAAGGAGCACGTGGTAACGGCCTTGCAGGGCATCCGGCGTCGGGCCGAGCGGGAAGGGATAGAGGTGCGCTTCGCCCAGGGCTGCACGGTGAAGGGCGACTCCAAAGAGGGTTTTGCCGAGGCGATGGAAGCGGCCAAGCGGAGCGACTTCGCCGTGCTGGTCGTCGGCAACTCGGGCGAGACGGAGGGGGAGCAACGGGATCGCGCGAACTTGGACCTTCCCGGCGTGCAGGCCGAGCTCATCCGGGCGGTGGCGGCGACGGGGGTGCCGACGGCGGTGGTGCTCATCAACGGCAGCGCCATCACCATGTTGGATTGGATAGACCGGGTGGGGGCTGTGGTGGAGGCTTGGTATCCGGGCGAGCAGGGCGGCACGGCCATCGCCGAAGTCCTCTTCGGCGACTACAACCCGGGCGGCAGGCTACCCATCACCTTCCCGCGGACGGTTGGGCAGTTGCCCCTTTACTACAATCCCAAGCCATCGGGGCGCATCTACGACTACGTGGACCTGAGCGGCAAGCCCCTCTTCCCCTTCGGGCATGGCCTCAGTTATACCACCTTTGCCTATCGCGACCTGCGGGTCAACCCCGCCCAGATTGGGTTGCAGGAGACGGCCGAGGTCAGCCTGGTGGTAGAGAACACGGGCGAGCGGGCCGGCGATGAGGTGGTGCAGTTGTATGTGCGGGACGTGGTGGCGAGCGTGGCGAGGCCGATTAAAGAGTTGAAGGGGTTCCGGCGGATCACGTTGCAGCCGGGGGAAAGCCGACGGGTGACGTTCCGGTTGGGGCCGGAAGAGTTGGGGATGTACGATGCGGAGATGACGTACAAAGTAGAGCCGGGCGTCTTTGAGGTGCAAGTAGGGAGCTCCTCGGAGGACATTCGCCTGACCGGCAGCCTAGAAGTGCGCGAGCCGTGAGTCGTCTCGTAGCCGCTGGAAGGGTTGCCGGGCGCGGGGCTCCTTGACGGCCTTGCTTGCCGGTGCTATGATGGCATCGTCATAGAGGAGCGCGAGGCTTGGATGCCAACCCTGACGCCCGCGTGCTGGTCGCGGTGATCAACAATCGGCGCGATTGGGAGATCGCTCGCACCGATGGGTGGTATCGTATCCCCTTGAAGCATGCGCCCGGCCCCTTCCAGGCCGATTATCTGGCTTTCTATCAGACGAAAATCTTTGGGCGCGAGCGCTGGGCGGTGAACTACTATGCTCGCGTCCTCGCCTGCCGGGTGGTCAAACGGCGAGAGCTCTTCCCGGAGGAGCCGTGGCATCCCCGTGCGGAGGACGAGTACTACCGCGTGGAGCTGGGGCCGTTGCAACGATTGGCGCGGCCTGTAGTGAGCCGGCGCTTGCGTCGCGTGACCTTCATCGCGACGACCTTGGGGAAACTGCTGAACGCGCAAGAGATCAACGACCTGTTTTAACATGCGTTCGGGATAAGGGACTCCGCTGGGTAAACTTGTGGTTAGCAAAACCCAAGTTCTTAGAGGCATCTGCTCTGCTCCTCGCTTAAACCGAACTCACGTTACAATAGCTCTGCACGCTACTCACCTAGGGGCATAGACTTAGACGAGGCATGACCATGACCCATTTTCACGATCCCGCCTGGCAGGCAGCGATGCGCGTTCGTTTTGAGTTCCAAAACATGATGGCCGAAGCCGTCGGCCCGGAGAGGGGCTTCACCGAGGCGGAGCTGGACGCGCAGGCCGAGGTCGCGGCCCAGGCCGTCGCGGCCGTGCAATCGCGCCGCTCTACGGGTGGGCTACGTTGGCTGGACCTCCCCTACCAGTCCGATGCGGTCCTGTCCGAGATAGAACATGCCGCCGCCGAGGTGCGTGCCCGCTTTGACGACTTCGTCGTGTTGGGGATAGGCGGCTCGGCCCTGGGCCCCATCGCCCTGCAGGCCGCGCTCAACCCGCTCTACTACAACCTCCTGCCGCGTGAGCGGCGCGGTGGGCCACGTTTCTTCGTGCTGGACAACGTGGACCCGGAATGGATGCAAGGCTTTCTAGACCTGATAGACCTGGAGCGCGCCTGCTTCAACGTCATCTCCAAGTCGGGCAGCACGGCGGAGACGATGGCGCAGTTCCTCCTGATCCGCGACCGCCTGCGGGCTCGCCTGGGCCCTCGCTACCATGAGCACATCATCGCCACCACCGATCCCGGCCAGGGAGCCCTTTGGGCTTTGGCGCAGCGAGAGGGCTATCGCACCTTCCCGGTCGGCGAAGGCGTGGGAGGGCGCTTCTCCGTCTTCGGCCCTGTAGGGCTTCTGCCTGCCGCCGTCGTAGGGGCCGATATCCGCGCCTTCCTCGCCGGCGCGGCCCTGGCCGACCGCGCCAGCCGCTCTACCGACCTGTGGCAAAATCCGGCCTTGATGAACGCCGTCCTGCAATGGCTGAGCTTCGCGCGCGGCAGACGCATCGTCGTCATGATGCCTTATGCCCAGGCCCTGCGCGACGTGGCCGACTGGTTCCGACAACTGTGGGCCGAGAGCCTGGGGAAACGCCTGAACCGCCGCGGGGAGGTCGTGAACGTCGGCCCTACGCCCGTCAAGGCCTTGGGCGCCACAGACCAGCATTCCCAGGTGCAACTTTACATGGAAGGGCCATACGACAAGGTGATCAACTTCATCGCCGTAGAGCGCTATCGGCAGGATGTCGTCATCCCTGCCGGCGACACAGGCGAGGGCGGGATAGATTACCTGGGCGGCCACACTTTCGGGACGCTGCTGCGGGCGGAGCAGGAAGCGACGGCCCTGGCCTTGACCGAGGCCGGGCGCCCCAACTGCGCCCACGTCTTGCCGGAGGTCAACCCGTTCACCGTAGGACAGTTGCTTTACATGCTGGCCGTGCAGACCGCCCTCAGCGGCGAGTTGTACGACATCAACGCCTTTGATCAACCGGGGGTAGAGGCGGGCAAGATCGCTACCTTTGCCTTGCTGGGGCGAAAGGGCTACGAGGCCCGGCGCGCAGAGATTGAGGCGGCCCGTGCTCGCCGGCACGCGAAGTACAACATCCCCGGCGAGGCTCCCCATGCGCAGACCTAGTCCACGCGCGCTTCTGCCAAAGGCGGCGCCCTGAGGCAAAGCCTCCGCCAGATTGACATGACGCCCGTTTAGAGGTATCCTATGCCCTGATTTGCTCAGGAGGAGCGAGGCTTTGACATCTCACCCTGACCTACAGGCCGCGCCTCCGCGTTGGCGCATGGTTAAAGAGCGCATCCTGAAAGAGGATGGCCGCTACTTGATCTACTACCGTTTTCTGCCCACCGAGGAAGCGTTGCCCCCGCCGCTTCCCTCTGCCGAGCAAACCGTTCCTTCAGCCACCCCTTTACCGACGCAGGAGAAGAAATGAGAATTCTGGTTACCGGCGGAGCGGGCTTCATCGGTTCCCATGTGGTGGATGCCTTCGTGGAGGCTGGCCATCACGTGATCGTGGTAGATGACCTGAGCACCGGCAAGAGGGAGAACCTGAACCCGCAGGCCGTCTTCTACCAGGCCGACATCCGCGACGAGGGCGCGCTGGCTGCCATCTTTGCCCGGGAACGGCCCGAGGCGGTCTGCCACCAGGCCGCGTTGGCCAACGTGCGCGAATCTATGGTGCAGCCGGTGCGCTACGCCTCGGTCAACGTCCTTGGCTCCCTGGTGCTCTTGGAGTTGTGCCGTCAACACGGCGTCCGCAAGTTCATCTATGCCTCTACCGGCGGCGCGGTCTACGGCGAGCCGCAGTCGCTCCCCGTGTCCGAAGAGCATCCCGTCAACCCGTTGGACCCCTACGGCGCGTCCAAGCATCACGTAGAGCACTACCTCTACCTCTACCGCCACAACTACGGCCTGCGCTACACCGTCCTGCGCTACGCCAACGTGTACGGCCCTCGGCAGGACCCCTACTGCGAGGCAGGTGTCGACGCCATCTTCACCCACAAGATGCTGGCAGGCGAGACGCCGACCATCAACGGCACGGGCGAGCAGGCGCGCGACTTCGTCTACGTAGGTGACGTGGCGCGGGCCAATTTGCTGGCCCTGACCGGCGCGGACGGCATCTTCAACATCGGCACGGGCGTCGGCACGACGGTGAACCAGGTTTACGAGGGCCTGCGCGCGGCGACCGGCTACCAAGGACCCGTGCACTACGGCCCGCCTAAAGCCGGCGAAGTCTATCGCATCTACCTGGACGTGCGGAAAGCCGCGACCGAACTGGGCTGGACGCCCCGCGTCTCGCTGAGTGAGGGCTTCCGCCTGACCGTTGATTCCTTCCGCAAATAGCCTATGTCAGAACTCCGTTGGCACCCTTTGTTAGAAGAATGGGTCGTGACGGCGACCCACCGGCAAGAGCGCACCTTCTTCCCGCCTCCCGACTATTGTCCCCTTTGCCCGACGCGCCCTGGCGGCTTCCCTACGGAGGTGCCGGCCAGCGACTATGAGATCGTCGTCTTTGAAAACAAGTTTCCGGCCTTCCGGCGCGAGCCGCCGGCGCCCGCCGTGTCGGGCAACGAGCGGATGCCCGTGCGCCCGTCCCAAGGCGTCTGCGAGGTGGTGCTCTACACGCCCCAGCATGACGCGCGCCTGGCCGACCTGGGCCTGAACCACATGCGCCAACTGGTGGAGGTCTGGACGGACCGTTACACCGAACTGGGCGCGCTCCCCTATGTAGAGTACGTTTTCATATTTGAGAATCGGGGGGAAGCGGTAGGGGTCACGCTGACCCATCCTCACGGGCAAATCTACGCCTTCCCGTACATCCCACCCGTCCCCGCCAAAGAACTGGCGGCCAGCCGCCGTTATTGGGAGCGCACGGGGCGTTGCCTGATCTGCGACGTGCTGGCCGATGAGCGAGAAGGGGCCGCCGGCTGCCGCACCGTGGAGGAGAACGACGGTTTTTGGGCGGGCGTCCCTTTCTATGCGCGCTACCCGCACGAGGTGCACTTGGTCGCCCGCCGACACGTGGCGGCGTTGCCAGGCCTCACCGAGGACGAGCGCTGGGACCTGGCGGCGCTCTTGCACACCATCTTGTTGAAGTATGACAACCTATACGGCACGCCCCTCCCCTTCATGATGGTCATGCACCAGGCCCCTACCGACGGGAAGGATCACCCTGGCAGCCACCTGCATGTAGAGTTCTACCCCCTGCAACGCACGCGGGATAAACTGAAGTACCGAGCCGGCTGCGAGTCGGGCGCGGGGACCTTCTTGGCCGACGCCCTGCCCGAAGATTGGGCCGCGCAACTGCGCGCGGTGCCTGCATAGCGCAGGCCCGGCGCGCGATGGATGGCTCCACGCGCTCGCGTGAACGGGGATGCGACATGCGCCTTGCGCTCAACGCCTGGTTCTGGGATCAGCCTACCGTCGGCAGTGGCCAATACCTTCGTCACCTAGCAGGGCACCTGCCGCTGGCCGCGCCTACCTACGCCTACTACCTGGTCGGCCCTGCCGATGCTCTCCCTCACCCTGGGCCTCAGGCTCAAGGCACAACCTTGACCTGGCATCCCGCGTCGCCCCTCTTCGGGAAAGAGCGCCCCCGCCTGCGCAAACTCGCGTTTGAGCAGCTCGTGTTCCCCCGCGCCTGCCGCGCGCTCAAGGCCGACGTGGCCCACGTGCCGCATTGGGGGCCGCCGCTTTTTTCCCCCTGTCCGCTTGTCGTGACCATCCACGACCTGATCCCGCTTCTCCTTCCCGCTTACCGCAGCAAATGGACGATGCGCTGGTATGTGCGCCTGGTGGGCCTGGCCGCGCGCCGAGCTGCTGCGGTGATCGCCGTCTCCCGGGCCACCGCGCAGGACGTGGCGCGCCATCTGCACATCCCGCCCGAGCGCATCCGCGTCATCTACGAGGCCGCGCCGCCCGACTGCCGGCCTGTAGCCGACCCTGCCGTGTTGGCTATCGTCCGACGTAAATATGCTCTGCCCGACCGCTTCTTCCTCTACATCGGCGGCTTTGACGTGCGCAAGAACCTGGAGACCCTCCTTGCTGCCTATGCCGCCCTGCCGCGCACCGAGGCGTTCCCCGCCTTGGTCGTCGCCGGCCGCCTTCCCGAAACAGATTCTCCGTTCATGCCCGACCCGCGCGCCCAGGCCGCGCGCCTGGGCCTCGCCGACCGCGTCCATTTCGCGGGCGCCATAGACGAGGCAGATAAACCCGCGCTCTACTCGCTCGCGATGGCGCTCTTCTACCCTTCACGCTACGAGGGCTTCGGCTTGCCGCCCCTGGAGGCGATGGCCTGCGGCTGCCCCGTGGCCGCCTCGGATGCGACCTCGCTGCCGGAGGTAGTAGGGGAAGGCGGTATCCTGGTCGGGCCCGAAGATGAAGGGGGCTGGGCGGAGGCCATGCGACGCCTGGCGGATGAGGCGGAGCGCAAGAGGTGGCAGGAGCGGGGGCTGGCCCAGGCCGCGCGCTTCTCCTGGCTGTGCGCGGCCCAGGAGACGGTGGAAGTTTACGCGCGGGTAGCCGGGCGCAGGCTTTGACGGCGCGGGACAGGCCCCTTACGGCTTCAGGCCGGCATCCAAATCCCCGCTCTCGTCCAGCCGGGCCTGGAGGACGATGCGATGCGAGTTGCCGTAGTAGGGCCAGCAGGTGATGATGGTCAGGGTAGGCTCAGAGGTCTGGTTCATGACCCGGCCGTTGGCCTGGCGTTGGGCCAAGGAGGCCCCCCGCTCGTCAAAGAAGTAGACCTTTTGGACGGTGTAGTTGAAGGCACGGCCATCGGCCGCGATCGCCCGCACACGATATCCCAGAAACTTGTTGGGCTCCTTGGGATCAAAGGCGAGGCTGATGGCGCGGAAGACCTTGCCTTTGATGTTGTTGTGGCCTGAGATGACCACGTTGCCGACCTCGCCGAGGCCGGCGCTGTTGATGTGGTGACCAGCCGCATTGTCGGGCACAACCCACTCGCTGCGGGGGCCATCCGGCGTGTCCACCACCTTCCACGACATCTCCACCACCGGCACATCCAGCCGCAGCGCCGGGATGATGAGGCGCACGGGCGGCGACGGAGGTAGAACGGTGGGCAACGGCGTCGGCGTTGGCGACGGCTGCGGCGTAACCGCCAGTTGGGACGTAGTCGGCGTGGGAGCCGGCACGGTGGCCGGCGCGGGGGACGCCTCTGCCGGCAGCGTCTCTAGGGGGAACGCCGGCTCGGGCGTTCCTTCCTCACCGGGGTTGGGCAACTCCGCCGGCGGGATGCTCCCTTCCCGAGTCGGCAGCTCCGTCGTCGGCCAGGGAGGCGCGTCGGGCAGGGCCAAGGTCGGGAGAGATGACCGCTCAGCCACGGTGAAGCCGGTGGGCGCGAGGGCCAGCGCGCGCGCCGCCCTCTGCTCTTGCCATTGCCTGTGCGCCAGGCTGACGGCGACGAACAGCAGGAGCGCCGCGCCCAAGGCCATCAAAAAGCCGCCCCACCAGCGCGTTCGCAAGGGTGATCTCGGTGACATGCACGGCCATTATAGCGCGAAGGCCGGACGCGAACAAGTAAGCAAGCCGACCATGTTAGGTTCTGGAGCCGGAGTGCCGAGCCTATCTGGAGGAAGCATCCGTGTCATCGTTCAATTGGCAGACCATCTCTTGCAGGAGGGCCACGGGGTTCAACTGGGCCGTACGCACATGAGGAGGGAGGCTGAGGATACGCGGCGTATAATTGAGGATGACCCGCACCCCTGCGGCGACCAACAGGTCGGCCGCCTTCTGAGCACAGGCGGAACGCACGGCCAGGATCGCCACCTTGGCCTTGTGTTCTCGTACCCAGGACGGTGCGTCGGACAAGGGGCCCACAACGAAGTTGCCGACCGTACGGCCAACGTGATCGGAGTTGCAATCAAAGATGGCGGCGAGGCGAAAGGCGCTACCCTGAAACCATTCCGAGAGGACAAGGGCGCAACCCAGATCTCCGGCGCCAATCAGCACCATATCCCATTGGCGGTTGCCTCCCAAGACCCGTTCCAGCGCGGTGGCTAAACACGATACTTCATACCCTAGGCCACGCACGCCGAACGCGCCGAAATGAGCCAGGTCCGAACGCACCAGCGCCCCACAGACGCCCACCAGCGCGCCTAACTCGTCGGAGGATGCGTAAGTTCTTCCGGCAGCCAGGAGCTCTCGCAAGGAGCCGAGGTAAAGGGGAAGCCGTTGAATGATCGGCTCCGGCGCGGGCGCGCGTCGGCGACGTGGCGCAGAGGACGCGACCGGGTTAACGGGGGTGGATGAACTGCGCATGGTTCAACGCGGCGAAGCGGCCGGGCGTGGCGCGAACACCGAGCAGGTGGCACATTGAGAGCGCAACTCCCCCTCGGTGGCTCGCACGATGGCCCAACAAGGGATATCGGGATGTTGGAAGGCCAAGCAGCGCGACCTCTGTTCCGGCGGGCACTCCCTCCGTTCCCAGCATGGCCTGCCCATTCCGGCAACCTGCCAGCGACGATCCAGGCGCACCAGCCAGTAACCGATGCCCACGCTGAGGAGAAGCGGCACCCCCAACCGCAACAGGAATAGCCCTATGACGGCCAGCATGTCCCATAAGGCGTACATGTGCTCACCGTGACCTTTCTAGACCTCATGCTGTCAGAGCGACGCGAGCCCAGACCCTCCTCCATATCAGCATACCATGCCCTTGGCAACGTGTCCATCCGGCAAAACCACCATTTGCGCGTGGGGAAGAATGCCCATATGCTTGGCCAACAAACTGGGACGGGCAGCGGCGGCCCGTCCCTGAGGGATGGCAAAGCGCACGGCCCGTCAAGGTCCTCCGCTCAGGTGTCCATGTCAATCAGCCCCTTCTCAATGGCATACTTCACCAAATCCACCCGCCGGTGCAAATTCAACTTGCGCATGATGTTTTCCCGATGCCTATCCACCGTCTTCACGCTCAGAACCAGCCGATCGGCGATCTCTTGATTGCGCAGACCCTCTGCGATCAGGGTGAGCACCTCACGCTCTCGCGGCGTCAGTGCATCGCAGACGGATGGGCGCTCGCCTTGCTCCGCCCTCCGAAGGTAATCCTGCACCAGCATCTTCGCCACCGAAGGATACAAGAAGACCTCTCCTTCGCGCACGGCGTGGATGGCTGCCACCAGGTCATCCGGCGCAGCCCGCTTAGGCACGTAGCCCGACGCGCCTGCGCGCAGCATCTCAAAGAAGTAGGGGGCGTCCTCATGGACGGTCAAGGCCAACACCGCTGTGCTCGGGCAAGATGCCTTGATGCGACGGGGGGCTTCAATCCCGTTCATGTCGGGCATGGAGATATCCATCACCACCACGTCGGGCTGCAAGGCCGTCGCCTGAGCGACAGCCTGCGCGCCGTTCTCGGCCTCGCCCACGATCTCCAGGTCGGGCTCGGCCTGCAGGAGCATGCGCAGGCCCGATCGCACCACAGCATGGTCATCCACCAGCAGAAGACGAACGCGCGATGTCGCCATCGTCTGACTCCTGTAACCTCTGTCCTGTCAAGGGGATGGTCACCACGATCTCAGTCCCGCGCCCGGGCTCCGACCGAATGGAGCACTCTCCCCCTACCAGCGCTGCCCGCTCCTGGATGCCCAGGAGCCCCCAGGCCTGCCGCGGCTGACCGGGGCGCAGTACCTCCTCGGGGACAAACCCGCGCCCGTCGTCCATGATCAGCAACCGCACCTCTGCCTCGGCGAAATGGAGCCCGACGGCCGCGCGTCGGGCCTGGGCGTGTCTCACGACGTTGGTCAACGCCTCCTGCGCGATGCGAAAGAGGACCGTCTCTACCTCCGGCGCCAACCGCCGCCGCGAGCCCTCCACCCAGACCTCCACTTTGAGCGGTGCACGCCTGCCGACCTCATCTGCATACCAGCGGAGCGCGGCAACCAGTCCCAGATCGTCCAGCACCGCCGGACGCAGGTCGGAGATGATGCGGCGACAGGTATCCAGGATGCGTGTGCTCAAGGATTTTAACTCGGCCAGTTGCCGTTGCGCCAGTTCAGGGTCGGACCGCAGGTGTTGTTCGACGCCCTTCAGCCCCATTGCCAGCGCAGTGAGGGATTGACTGGTCTCGTCGTGCAGCTCACGCGCGATGCGCTGGCGTTCGGCCTCCTGGGCTGAGACGACGCGTTGTAGCCACTCGTCGCGCTCCTTGGCTCGCGCCTGAAGGGCGGCGTAGAGGCGCGCTGTCTCCTCCTGCACGCGGCGCTGCATCTCGTGGGCGGCGGCCATGGCCTGACGGCTTTCCACCTCAAAGGCCCGCAGCGCGCGAATGATGAAGGTCGCCACCAACGAGGCCATCACCGCGCGAAAAAGTTGCACCGGGAAGCCGAAAAGGCGGATGAAAAGGTCGCCGTTCAAAACGGTGGAAGGGAAGAGGATGCTGGGCCGGGTGAAGAGCTGCCCGGCCGCGCCGTACCAAAAGAAAGCCAATGCCGCCCACAGTAGATCTCGCCCAAAGCCGGCCATGCCTCGCTCTCGAAATGCTCGCTGCTGCAGCACCAATGCCCACGACGCCAGCAAGGCGCCGGGGATGCCCAAGAGATAGCGGCTGAGGACATCGGTCGCCGCGAGCCAGTCCGTCGGCGAGGGCCGGGCCCATAGGCCGACCGCGATCACGCTCCCCATCCAGGCCACCGTCAGCAAAAGGACCGGATGCTGCATGGCCCAGAGCGAGCGCCTTGCGCGAGGGAGCAAACGCGCGCCGAATGCAGCCAAGAACAGGAACGAGGTGCTCAGGATCAAAAGCCTTACAACCTCCATCCAGGCAGAAGGAAGGTAACCATTCGGCCTCAGGGCGGCCACCTTCTGGAACATTTCAAACCACTCGTGAACCCCATGTACGATGCCGAAGCCCGCCAACGGGCGCATGGCCTGGGCCAGGCGAAATTCGGAGGCGCGGCCCGATTCCAGAAGGAGCGCCAAGCCCATGCTGAAGAAGGCAAGGCCGTAGAAGAAAAACACAAATATGAAGATGATGGGATGGCTGAAGAACTCAGCAACGGGCATGGGGATCAGCCCTCCGTAAGTGGGCGCAGGGGCGCGTTCTCCAACGCCTCTGCGGGGCACGGCAGGCCTGGCCGGCGCAAGCACATGGGGGCGTCTTCATCCACGTTGGGGAGGGCGAACTGATACCCCTTGCTAGTTGTTCGGCGCGCCGGCCTTGATCCAAGCGGCGACGATCTCCAATTGTTCTGCCGTCAGGTTGGCTGGGTGCCTCTCACGCTGCCTTTCAATTAAGAGGCTCCTCTCCGGATCGCCAGGGACGACCACTTTGCCGCTAACCCCGCCCTTCATTACTGCGTCGTAGTCGGCCAGGCTGAGGCCGCCCAGGGCACCGTGGCACCTCTTGCAGGCGGCATTGAAGAGGGGTAGGACCTCTTTGGCGAAACTGACCGTAACCGGTGCAGGGGTCGGCGTCGGGGCAGAGGTCGGCGTGGCCGGGGGCGCAGTGGGAGGCAAGGTGGCCGTCGCGCCCGGCGGAGGCGTTGCGGTGGGCGGAGGCGTCGGCGTGGCGGTCGGGGTAACGGTGGGGGTGGGTGAAGGCAGAGGCGTCGGCGTGGCGGGGGGAACCGGTGTGGGGGTGGCCGTGGCCGGGACGAAGGCCACCACGGTGGCTCGCCTGGGCAAAGTCGTGATGGCCGTTTGCTCAAAGGTTACGAACCGATACACCCCGAAGAGGAGAAGAAGAACCCCTGCGGCGGCAACAGGGATGAAGATGCGCTCACGGCGGGCCTTCACCTTCGGGTCCAACGGCGATCCATCCTGCCCGGCCTCCAGGCGCGCCAGTTCCAGGGCGTGTTCCTCTTGCATCTCCTCATGGGTGATTCGTCCGGTGAAGATGCTCTTGTTGAAGCGTCTGATGTGGACGTTGTAGACATGCCAAGTGATGATCGCCAGGACCGCTAGAAGCGCCTCGCCACCGTGGGCGGCCTTCGCCGCGGGGACGAAGTCGCCAGGAAGGAGACGGGTGGTCGCGATAGGGTTCCACATCATGAAACCGGTGATCGCCATGACGAGAGTACCCCACACGACCGCCCAATACTCCAACTTCTGCTCGTAGGAGAACCGATCCAGCGCGGGCCGCCGAGGGCTGAGGCCCAAGTTGTAACGGATCGTATCCCAGAGGTCTATCAGGTCTCGCGGCACAGGGAGCATGGAGAGGCGCACCCGCTTCACGAAGACCCGATAGGCCACTGCGGTCAGGTGATAAATAGATTCCAGCATCAGCACGACGGCGGCGACACGGTGGACCAACCGCACCGTCTCTATCCCGCCCATGAGCAGGATGAGCGTCTCGGCCCAGCCCTGGCCCACGTACTTTTGAGGGAGGCCGGTCACAGCCAGGACCGTGAACGACAGCATGAGGATCCAATGCTCTACCCGCTGCGAGAGGGTAAAGCGTTGGTAGAGTTTCTGCGTAGCCATCCTCACACCTCCCTCCCCTGCATCCGTCCCGCCACGCGGCGCGCGATGTCCAGCGCGATGAAGGCAACAAAGAAGCCGATGAGCCCTGGGATCAAGATGCGATAGAAGAGCTGCACATAGTAAACCAAGGGGTGCCGCGTGGGGCTAGCCTGGTAATGGCCCACCCACGCGGAGGGGAAGTTGGCCGTCGCGTCAGGATGGCACTGCTGGCAGGTCTTCAAGAGGTTCTCTTTGACGACGGTGGCCTCCGGATCGTCCACCGCCTTGATGTTGTGGATGCCGTGGCAGTCATAACAGACCGCCTTGTTCGTCGGCTGGTCCGGCGCCTGCTTTTCAAATAAAGTTACCGTCGTCCCATGGAAGTCGGCCACGTAGGAGTTGAGCACGTTGGTGGAGAGGCCGTATTTGGCCATCATGGCCCGGTCGGTGTGGCATCGGGCGCACAGTTGCGGCGATTTCAGGCGGAAGGCCGCCGTGCGCGGATCTTCCATGCGATGAACGCCATGGCAATCTACGCAGCTCGGCACATCGGGGTTATCGGTTTCACTCAACGCCGCCCCGTGCACGCTCTCTTTATATTCATTATAGATGGTGGAGTGGCACTTGGAGCAGGTGGTCGGAATCTTGGAGCGTGGCCAGTCCGGCGGGGTGACATCGTGCGCGCCGTGGCAGTCGGTGCAGACCGGCGCGTTACGGTCGCCACCGGCCAAGACGAGCGCGTGCACACTGTCCAGCGTCATCTGATACTGTTGAAAATGACATTGGCGGCAAGTGGTGTAGAGACCCAACGTGAGATCTCGTCGGTCACGGGCGAACATGGGAGGATGAGGATAGCCGGAGATGTTGCTGTGACAAGCGGTGCATTTCTGCCCTTGGCGACCGTGCACCGAGGCAGCGAAGACGGCGGGATCTACGTAAAGGGAGATCTCCTCCCCGCTAGGAAGTTGCGTTTTTAAGTCGGGGTTGCCGTGGCAGGAGAGGCAGGCCGCGTTCTCGTCTCCTGCCTGCCGCGGTGCGTCGGCTGCCACCCAAGAGAAACTCCACACCCACAAGGCGCCGGCCAGCAGCGAGAGGAAAAACCAAGCTCTTACATAACGCGAGGGGATCCGCATGAACGATCTGCTCCCATGAAACGCGTGAGGCCTTCAGAGGCGGAGTGGGCCGGATCATCCCAGTGGCCCACTCCGCTCATCTCAATTACTTCGGCGGGATCGGATCCACCGCACCGGGGATGGGGATCTTGGCCGGGTTGGGCACGCCCTTTTCGTTGGTGTCCACCTTCTGCACCAGGACCTGGTACTTCCCATCGGCACTGATGTTGTGGCAGGTGAAGCAAGAGCCGTTGAAGCGACCCTCAAAGATCCCGCTGAAGATGTGCGAGGGGTGCACGATGTCGCGCATGGAGAGCGACGCGGCCACGCCCTTGCCGTTGGTCGCCGAAGCGTGGCAACTCATGCAGGTCTCGTAGGTGGTGTCAAAGGGGAGTGGGGGATGCTTCACGCCGCGCGCGGCCGAGCGCTCCTCCGCCTCATAGGCCAAGGTGTACTTTCCCGTCTTGGGGTCCACCAGCGCATGACAAGCCAGGCAGCCCCGTAGCGGGGCCGCAGCCATCTTCCGCGCCGTGGCGTTATCCAGTTTCACCGCGACGCTGGCCTGGATGTAGTTGCCGGTGTTGTCCACGACCGTCAGGATCAGGTCGTATGGCCCGTCGGGCACTTTCTCCGAATCCCACGTAGCCAAGGTACCGCTGATCACCTGGTTCTTGTGCAACACGCCATCCACTAACACGGCAGGGTTATTGCCCGACTTGTATTCCACCTTGTAATAACTGAACCGGCTGTGGGTGGCCGTGCCTACGATAGTCACTCTACCGCTTACCGTGGCGCCTGCAGCAGGCGAAGTGATGGCTGCCACATCCCTGCTCTGCGCGGTCGTCAGCATGGCCGCCGCGCCTACGGCAATCAGCAGCACGACGAACGCGGTCACCAGAAGCCATCGTCTGTGTCGCGTCCTTTTCCCTCCTCAAAACCTTGCTCTACAACCTGTCGGATTCACGCGGCTCACGCTCAGCCCAACGTGAGCCCTCACCCGTGTTTTCGCGACGATGTCTCTGACGAGTAACCTACGCTCCTCCCTCTGCACCTCCTTTCCGGCCCCCATGGATCGGCCCGGCCTCGCCCTCGTCGGTTTCCAACCTGGAGCGAACGTGCTCAGTCAGAGGGACAAACTTGCCTCCCTCCGGCTTCCTGGCCAGCAGGGGAGGACGTCGGCGCCGATGGGCCTTTCGCGCCTTGGGCGAGGACTTTGTACGGCGTTAACCTGGGCAGCCGCATGTGGGGGAAGGAAGACCAGCCGGGCCTCTGGTCTTGTGATTTTTACCACGACATCATTATATCAGGACTTTCAGCCATTGTCAATGGGGAGGCAAAGCGAAAAACGGGCCCAGACCCTTTGACACCCTCTCCCGATTCTGCTATACTCTCCCGTGCTCGCTAGGCCTGAGCGCCCCTGGCCGGGGACGTGCGCGTCCTCGGCCAAGCGCATCAAGACCTCTTTTCCTCAGGAGGCGCAGTTGGCTACCCCGAAAAGCAACGGCGGCATCGCCCCTCACGGCGGCACCTTGGTGGATCGCGTCCTGCGCGGCGTCCTGCGCGAGGCCGCGCTGGAACGGGCCGCAAGCCTGCCCCGGGTGATGCTCAGCCCCGTTTCCATCTCCGACCTGGAGTTGATCGCGGTGGGCGCGTTCAGCCCCCTCACCGGCTTCATGGGCCGCGCGGCGTACGAGTGCGTCCTAGAAGAGATGCGCCTGCCCAACGGCCTGGCCTGGACCATCCCCATCACCCTGCCGGTCTCGGCGGAGGTCGCCGACGCCCTGAAGGAAGGTCAGGAAGTGGCCTTGTGCGAGCCTAATGGCCACATCCTGGGCATCTTGGAACTGGCGGAGAGGTTCACCTACGACAAAGCGCGCGAGGCGGAGAAGGTCTATCGGACGACGGAGACGAAGCACCCCGGCGTGGCGCGCCTCTACGGCCAAGGCGAGGTCTACCTGGCAGGCGACATCCATCTCCTTAACCGCCCTTCCCAGATAGAGTTCCCTGAGTTTCGCCACGATCCCGCGCACACGCGGCGGATGTTCGCCGCGCGCGGCTGGCGACGCATCGTGGGCTTCCAGACCCGCAACCCGATCCACCGCGCGCACGAGTACATCCAGAAGACGGCGCTGGAGATCGTGGACGGCCTCTTCCTGCATCCCCTGGTGGGCGAGACGAAGGCCGACGACATCCCTGCCGACGTGCGCATGGCCTCCTACCAGTCGCTCCTGCGAGACTACTACCCACCCGACCGGGTCATCCTCGGCGTCTACCCCGCGGCCATGCGCTATGCCGGCCCTCGCGAGGCGGTTTTCCACGCCATCGCGCGGCTCAACTACGGCTGCACCCATTTCATCGTCGGGCGTGACCACGCGGGCGTCGGCAAGTACTACGGACCCTTTGACGCGCATCGCATCTTTGACGAGTTCACGCCGGAGGAACTGGCCATCACGCCCCTCTTCTTTGACGCCACCTTCTACTGCCGCAAATGCGGCGGCATCGTCAGCGCCAAGACTTGCCCTCACGACGAGTCGGATCACGTCGTCCTCAGCGGCAC
>DAOTYP010000244.1:0-11334 GCA_034434975.1 Anaerolineae bacterium
AAGGGGTCGGCAGGCCGCACTTCGTTTACTCTCTCACGGACAAGGCCCGTTCCCTTTTCGCCTGCTACTGCGACGAACTGGCCCTCTCTCTGTATGAGGAGTTGCTGAGCGAGGTGGGCTACCCCAAGGTCAACGAACTGTTGCAGCGGGTGGGCCGGCGTCTGGCGGAGGCGTATGCTGGGCAATTGAAATCGGCGGCCTTGCAGGAGCGCGTGGCTGACCTCTCCCGCCTTTTGGAGGCCAAGGGGATTCTCTCCGATGTCGCGCCGGCTGCCGACGGGCTGATCCTGCGGGCTTTCAATTGCCCTTACCATGAACTGGCGGTAGACCATCGCGAGATATGCTCTATGGAAGAGGACATGCTCTCTCGCGTCTTGGAAGCCGACGTAGCGCTGACCCAATGCATGCACGACGGCTACCAAGGCTGCCAGTTCGTCGTGCGCGCTAATCCCTCTGCCCGTAAGCCGGTGGAGGATTAACCCATTTCCGATCGGGAAAGGAGATCGTCTCTCAATGGGGTCTGAACTAGCCATCAGAGATCTGCATGTGAGCGTGGAAGGAAAAGAGATCCTCAAAGGCGTCAACCTGCGGGTTCGCCAGGGAGAGATCCATGCCCTTATGGGGCCTAACGGCTCCGGCAAATCCACCCTGGCCTATACCTTGGCCGGGCATCCCAAATACGAAGTCACCGAGGGCGAGGTATTGCTAGACGGCGAGAACCTGTTGGAGATGGGGGCCGACGAGCGCGCTCGGAAGGGCATTTTCCTCGCCTTCCAGTACCCTACCGCGATCCCGGGCGTTACGGTGGGCAACTTCCTGCGTACCGCCGTCAGCCGCGTGCGAGCCGCGCGCGCGGGCCATGAAGACAGCGCCCGCGACGGCGGGGAATTGATCCCCATGCGCGAGTTCCGCAAGGAACTGAACGAAGCCTTGGCGATGCTGCGCATGGAGCCCGATTTCGCGCGCCGCTATTTGAACGACGGTTTCAGCGGTGGCGAGAAGAAGCGGGCCGAGATCTTGCAGATGGCCCTGCTGCGTCCCAAGATCGCCATCCTGGACGAGACCGATTCCGGCCTAGACATAGATGCCTTGCGCATCGTGTCCGAAGGCGTGAACAAACTCGCGGGCCCCGATTTGGGCGTCCTCCTGATCACGCACTATCAGCGCATCCTGAATTACATCAAACCTCATTACATCCACATCTTGTTGGACGGTCGGGTGGTGATCTCCGGCGGGCCGGAACTGGCCCACGAACTAGAGGCCAAGGGCTACGATTGGGTGCGCTCTGAGGCGAGCGAACCCGTAGCAGGCTAGGCAGGGGGAATGGGCAAGGGAAGCGAGGGTGAGTTGACGGTGAAACGCCCTGCCTGCCGTCTTTTAAATGCAACGGTTGGTGAGTGCTGTTTCATGCTCAATTCGTGAGGAGGCAACGCATGGGAACGCAAACGCTGGAAGTGACCAAAGGCGAATACCAATACGGGTTCCACGACCCTGAAAAGTTCGTCTTCAAGACACGCAAAGGGTTGGATCGCGAGGTCGTTGAGCAGATCTCCTGGGTGAAAAATGAGCCGGCTTGGATGCGGGAGTTCCGCCTGCGCGCGCTGGAGCAGTTCTTCGCCAAGCCGCTGCCCACGTGGGGGGCAGATCTATCGGCCATCAACTTTGACGACATTTACTACTACCTGAAGCCGACGGAGAAGCAGGGCCGCAGTTGGGAGGAGGTTCCTGACACGATCAAGAACACCTTTGATCGGCTGGGCATCCCGGAGGCCGAACGCAAGTTCCTGGCCGGCGTCGGCGCGCAATACGACTCCGAGGTGATCTACCACAACCTGAAAGCCGAGTGGGAGAAGAAGGGGGTCATCTTCGTGGACACCGACACGGCAGTGCGGGAGTATCCCGACCTGGTGAAGGAGTACTTCGGCACCATCGTTCCCCCCTCCGACAACAAGTTCGCCGCGCTCAACAGCGCCGTATGGAGCGGCGGCTCCTTCATCTACGTTCCTAAAGGCGTCAAGGTGGACATCCCTCTCCAGGCCTACTTCCGCATCAACGCCCAGAACATCGGCCAGTTCGAGCGCACCCTGATCATCTGCGATGAGGGGAGCCAGGTGCACTATGTAGAGGGCTGTACCGCTCCCATTTACTCATCGGACTCCCTCCACAGCGCGGTGGTGGAGATCATCGTCAAGAAGGGCGCGCGCTGCCGCTACACCACGATCCAGAACTGGTCCACCAACGTGTACAACCTGGTGACCAAGCGGGCCGTGGCCTACGAGGGCGCAACGATGGAATGGATTGACGGCAACCTCGGCTCCAAGGTGACGATGAAATATCCGGCGGTCTACATGCTGGGCAAGGGAGCCAAGGCGGAGATCCTATCCATCGCCTTCGCCGGACGTGGGCAGATATTGGACGCGGGCGGGAAGGTCGTGCACGGCGCGCCTTACACCACCTCCACCATCACCTCCAAGTCCATCAGCAAGGACGGCGGGCGGGCCAGTTATCGCGGCCTGCTGAAGGTCACCAAGGGCGCGGTCGGCTGCAAGTCCAATGTGCGCTGCGACGCGCTGATCCTGGACGAGCGATCCCGCTCCGACACCTACCCTTACATTGAGATAGACGAGAACGATGTCGCGATCGGCCACGAGGCTTCCGTCAGCAAGATCGGCGAGGAGCAGCTCTTCTACTTGATGAGCCGCGGCATCAGCGAGAACGAGGCCGCGACGATGATCGTCAACGGTTTCATTGAGCCGCTCGTCAAGGAACTCCCCATGGAGTACGCGGTGGAGATGAACCGCCTGATCCAGTTGCAGATGGAAGGCTCCGTCGGCTAGGCTTCTTAACCTGTGACATTAGAGAGACGGAAGGATCGCAAACCGTGGTAACAACCGTTCGCACTCCCACACGTCGCATCAGTTTGGCCGCGCCGTCAGCGCCGCCGCGGCCCGACAGTTTCAACGCCGAGACGCTGGAGCGCCTCTCGGCCTGGAAAGGCGATCCCGACTGGGTGCGGGAGAAGCGCCGCCTGGCCTGGCGCTTCTACGAGGAAATCCCGATGCCCACGTCCAACGACGAGGAATGGCGACGCACCGACATTCGCCCGCTGCGCCTTGATCAGATCGTCCCCTTTCAGCAGGAAGAGGTGTCGCCCCTGAAGGGGTTCCGCGCCCTTCCCTCGTGGGTCAGGGAGAAGAGTGCCGCCGAGGCGCGCGGGGGCGGGCTTCTGATCCACCGCGACGCCAGCGCGGTATACGCGCACCTCTCAGAGGAGATCCAGCGGCAAGGGGTCATCTTCACCGACCTGGACACCGCCGCGCGCCAGTACCCTGATCTGGTGCAACGCTACTTCATGACCGAGGCGGTGGCTCTGGATGCCAACAAGTTCGCCGCCTTGCACGGGGCCTTCTGGACGGGGGGCACGTTCCTCTACGTGCCCAAGAACGTAGAGGTGCAACTCCCCCTTTACAGCCTCACGTATCTGAGCAGCCCGACGCGCCACAACTTCGGCCACATCTTGCTGATAGCCGACGAAGGGAGTTCCGTCACCTTCGTGGAGGAGCAACTCTCCGACGCGCGAGAGGAAACCCCGCAGGCCATGCACGCCGGCGCGGTGGAGATCTACCTGAAGCCCGGCTCCCTGGTGCGCTACATCTGGCTGCAAGATTGGGGCCGCAACGTCTGGAATTTCTCTACCCAACGGGCCATCCTGGAACAGGACAGCGTGCTACAATGGTACGTCGGTGCCTTCGGCAGCCGCCTGACCAAAGCCAACCTGGAGGTCGCGTTGATGGGACGGGGCGCGCGAGCCGAGTTGGCCGGCCTCTTCTTCGCCGATGGTCAGCAACACATGGACCATCACACCTACCAAAACCATCTGTCGGGCCTGACCGGAAGCGACCTCCTGTTCAAGGGCGCCTTGCGCGATCGGGCCCGCTCGGTCTACCAGGGGTTGATCCGCATCCACAAGGATGCGCAGCGGTCCGACGCCTACCAGAACAACCGCAACCTTCTCCTGAGCAAGCAGGCCCGCGCCGACTCCATTCCTAGCCTGGAGATTGAGGCCAACGACGTGCGGTGCACCCACGGCGCAACCGCAGGCCCGGTAGAAGAGGAGCACGTCTTCTACCTGATGAGCCGCGGCCTCTCCCGTCGTGAGGCCGAGCACCTGATCGTAGACGGCTTCTTTGACGAGGTTCTCCAACGCCTCCCTTTGGAGCGGGTGCGGGAGAGGCTGCGAGAAGCCGTCATCCGTAAATTCGGGGTCTGATGCCCCTTGTAACCTTCATGGCGGGCGTTTTTATGCGTTTGCCGGCAGTGCCTTTGCGATGCATCTGTCCTAAGCGGGAGCGAGGATGGTGGCGGCGGCATCCTTCGCTCCCGCTCGCCTGCCTGCCGGCAGCCTGATCGTCCGCTGGCTTTAACCCGGCCCCGCCATCCAACAAACAACCATGAAATGCAGCCACGAATGGAGGAGGTTCCTTATGTCTAGAGACGATTACGCCCATCCCGAGGTGCTGGTGGAGACCGAGTGGCTTGCTCAGCACCTCAACGATCCAGACATTCGCATCGTTGAATCAGACGAAGATGTCCTTCTATACGAAACCGGCCACATCCCCGGCGCCGTCAAGATTGATTGGGTAGCCGACCTGAACGATCGCGTGCGCCGTGACTACCTGACCAGCGAGGATTTTGCCCGCCTGGTCGGCTCCAAGGGCATCGGCAACGATACCACCGTGATCTTCTACGGCGACAAGAACAACTGGTGGGCCTGCTACGCGTTCTGGGTCTTCCAACTTTTCGGCCACACGAAGGCGAAGATCCTGAACGGCGGGCGTAAGAAGTGGATTGATGAAGGAAGGCCCTTAACCAAAGAGGTGCCCCACTATCCCCCCGTCGTCTACCATGCGCCCCAGCGGGCCGACTACAAGATCCGCGCGTTCCGCGACCAGGTCTTGGCCCATGTCCAAGCAGGCCAGCCGCTCGTGGATGTGCGCTCGCCCGACGAGTACACCGGCAAACTGCTCCACATGCCCAACTATCCTCAGGAAGGCGCGCTGCGGGGCGGCCACATCCCCGGCGCGAAGAACATACCCTGGGGACGCGCCGTGCGCGAGGACGGCACCTTCAAATCGGCGGCCGAGTTGAAAGCCATCTACGAGCAAGAGAACGGCTTGAGCCCAGATCAAAACATCATCGCCTACTGCCGCATCGGCGAGCGCTCGTCCCATACCTGGTTCGTCCTGACGTACCTCCTGGGCTACCCCAACGTCCGCAACTACGACGGCTCTTGGACGGAGTGGGGGAACCTGGTGGGCGTACCCATAGAGAAGAACGTCTGAGAGGATAGGGAAGCAAGGGCCGGATAGACGGACCGGGCATCCCCTCCGTCTATCCGTCCATCTCTTCTGAGGCCTGATTGACAGCGCATGGCATTGATGGTACACTACCGCCGAGGTGAGGCATGGATCGCCAGGCTAAGATAGACTTCATCTTGGATCATTACGAAAACCCGCGCAACTACGGCCCCTTGCCCGAGCCAACCGTCGTGCAGAAGGGCGGCAACCCAGGCTGCGGAGATGTCGTGACCTTGTACCTGAAGATCAACGACGAGGATCAGGTGGAAGATATCCGCTTTGAAGGCGAAGGCTGCACCATCAGCCAGGCCGCGACCAGCATGGTGACCGAGATGTTCAAGGGAAAAACGCTGGACGAGGTGGAAGAGGCTCCGCTGGATGCCATCCTGGACCTGTTGGGCCGCGAGATCGCCGCCACACGCCTGCGTTGTGCCACCTTGGGTATGACAACTGTCAAAGAGGCCGCGCGACGATTCCGCCGCGAGCAGGCGCTGCTCAGGGCAGGCGTAGACCCGGCCTTGCTCCCCTCCGAGGCAGCCTTCGTGCCGGTAGAAGAGGTGGGACGCTCGTGAAGACGACCGTTGTAGCCCATCCCCTGGACGTGGAAGCGCTCAGGCAGGATTTCCCGGTCCTGCAGCGCGAGGTGCATGGCCGCCGCCTCTGCTATCTGGACAACGCCGCGACCACCCAGAAACCCCTGGCCGTGCTAGAAGCGATGGAGCGCTACTACCGCGAGTACAACGCGAATGTGCATCGCGGCGTGCACACCCTCTCTGAAGAGGCCACGGCCCGCTATGAAGGCGCGCGCGCCAAGGTCGCGCGCTTCATCAATGCCCGCAGCGCCAAGGAGATCATCTTCACGCGCAATGCCACCGAGGCCATCAATTTAGTGGCCTATGCGTGGGGGCTGGCCAACTTACGGCCCGGCACGCGCGTCGTCTGCACCGAGATGGAACACCACTCCAACATGGTCCCTTGGCAATTGGTAACGCGGCAAACCGGCGCCGGCCTGTCGTACCTCCCCTTTGATGGGGAGGGAAGGCTGCAACTGGAGTTTCTGGACCGAGCCCTGGAGGATGGCCGCACCAAACTGGTCGCCTTCACCGCCGCATCTAACGTTCTAGGTACCCTCAACCCGGTGAAAGAGATCATCGCCCGCGCCCACCAGGCCGGCGCGCTCTGCCTGGTAGACGCCGCGCAGGCCGTCCCGCACCTGCCGGTAGACGTTCAAGATTGGGATTGCGATTTCTGTGCCTTCTCCGGCCATAAGATGATGGGGCCGACGGGGATCGGTGTCCTCTACGCCAAGCGAGCCCTCCTGGAAGAGATGCCCCCCTTCCTGGGCGGCGGCGACATGATCCGCGAGGTACGTCTAACCGGCTCCAAATGGAACGACCTCCCCTGGAAGTTTGAAGCGGGCACGCCGGCCATCGCCGAGGCCATCGGGCTGGGCGCGGCGGTGGATTACCTGACCGCGCTGGGCATGGAACGGTTGCGGGCCCATGAGGTCTCGCTAGTCACCTACGCCTGGGATCGCCTGGGCGAAATCCCCGGCCTGACGCGCTTGGGGCCACCCCCACCTGACCGCAGCGGCCTGATCGCCTTCACCCTGAACGACATTCACCCCCATGACCTGGCCGCCGTTTTAGACCAAGAGGGGGTCGCCATTCGCGCTGGCCACCATTGTGCGGCGCCGCTCCACGAGAAACTGGGAATCACGGCCAGCGCACGGGCCAGTTTCTACGCCTACAATACACGGGAGGAGATAGATCTCCTCGTGGCCGGCCTCTACCGGGCCAAAGACATCTTCACGTTCTAGCCGAAACCGGTGCACTTATGGATGATTTCTACCGCGAGGAAATCCTGGAGCACTATCGCCATCCCCACAACAAGGGCCGCCTGGAGAACCCCGACATAACCTACGAGGATCACAACCCCTTCTGCGGCGACCGGATCGGGATGGATCTGCGGATCAAAGACAACCGCGTGGCCGATGTACGTTTCTGGGGGCACGGCTGCGCCATCAGCCAGGCTTCCGCCTCCATGCTCACCGATGAGATCAAGGGGAAGACCGTTGATGAAATCAAGGCGCTCACCCGCGATGACATCCTGGAGATGCTCGGCATCCCCATTGGCCCCGTGCGGATGAAGTGCGCGCTCCTGGCGCTGAAGGTCTTGAAGGCGGGCGTATGGGGGATAGACCAGTGGCCCGATGAAGAAGAGGAATGATCATTAACTAGGAGGTGTCATGTCGGGATATGTGAAAGTAGCCGAGGCCGACGAACTGCGTCCCGGCGAGAAGATGCTCATAGAATTAGACGGACAATTCATCGCCCTCATCAACGTAGATGGGAACTACTACGCCATAGACGACGTCTGTACCCATGACGGCGGGCCTCTGGCCGAGGGCGAACTGGATGGTCATGAGATCATCTGCCCGCGCCACGGCGCACGCTTTGATGTGCGCACCGGCGAAGCCCTCTCCATGCCTGCCTTTGAGCCGGTGACGACTTACGAGGTCAAGGTAGAGGGCAAAGACATCCTCATCGCACTCAAGGATTAACCGATCCCGATGCCCTAAGGAGAGGAAAATTATGCTGACCGAAGAAGCCGTGAAGGAGGTCCTCAAGAACGTGCGGGACCCGGAGATCGGCCTGGACGTGGTCAATCTGGGCCTGGTATACGACATCAACATCGGCGATCAACGGCTGGACATTGACATGACGTTAACCACGCCCGCCTGTCCCGCTGGGCCGCAGATGCTGGCAGAGGCGCGACAACTCCTGGAAGAGCGTTTCCCAGGCGTAGAGGTGAACGTCAACTTGGTCTGGACGCCCTTCTGGAACCCCAGCATGATGAGCGATGAAGCCAAGGAGGAGCTTGGCATCTTCTAAACGCTCGGCTGTCATGATGAACCTGAGGGAGCGACTCAGCAACGATTGCTCCCTCGCTGCATTGGGCCGTCGCGCTCTCAGCGTCATCGCGGCCGCCCTCTTCCTATTAGCCGGAGGCGGATCTACCGCGCCCCTCCTTGCCACACCGACCCCGGAGCGCGTCGCTCCCTCCCTACCCCCACGCCGCATAGAAGCAACGGCTACGCCCGAGCCAGGCGCGCCTTCGGCTTGGATGGGCGTGATCTTCGGCCCCGAGAGCCGATACCTGAGCAACCGCTTTCATGCGCCCCCAGAGGGCAGAGTCCTGGTCCTGGCGGTTATCCCCGATCAGCCGGCCGATCGGGCAGGCTTGCGCGTAGGAGATTGGGTGATGGCCATCAACGGACGTCCTGTGCGCGACACCGCGGATGTGATCCTCCCCGTGCGCACCTCTTCTCCCGGCAAAGTGTTTCGCCTGCGCATCGTGCGCGAGGGAGAGGAGCGGGAAGTGAACGTTCGCGTCGCAACTCGGCCCGGCGACGCGGACCAGCGTTTCTTTGAGCACCTGGGGGATCGCATCCGCGCGGACGATCAGGACGTGATCGCCTACTTTCTGCGCGCAGGGATGTGGCCTGACGGCGAGGTTCAGAGCGCCCTGGCCGACTACAGCCGCGCCATCCAATTGGCCCCAGAATTTGAGGCGGCTTACGAGCAACGTGCTCGCCTCTACCTTCTGCTCGAAGAGTATGAGAACGTTGTGCGCGACGCCAGCCGCGCCCTAGAACTGGATCCGTCTCGGCGCGGGGCATACATGTGGCGGGCCACGGCCTACGTATCCCTGGGGCGAAACGACGAGGCCATCGCCGACAGCACACAGGCTTTGGCGATGGAGCGCGAGCCGCTGGCCTACGCTCTGCGTGGGCAGGCATACTTGCAACGAGCGCAAGAGGGAGACTTGCCGCGCGCCGTGGAAGACGAAAGCGCGGCCCTTGCTCTGGCCCCCGAGTACCCCTTCCCTTATTACATTCGCGGCCTAGCCTACGCCCAAATGGGAAAAGTGAACGAGGCCATCTTTGACCTGAGGCAACACACCTATCTGACGCCTTTCAGCCAGAGCGCGATCCTGGCGCGACAGCGATTACAACGATTGACCTGGCAGCGGCGCTGAAGCCAGTGCCCTCCTCAAAAGGGGCCAACCGGATAAGGAGCAGAATGCTGAAAACCACCCTGAGGATTTTCCGCTGGAGCCTTATTGCCGCAACCTTGACCCTCAGCCTAGGTCTCTCCCCCAACGCGCAAGGGTCGGTCAACTCGCCCTCAACAACCCTACCGCCTCGGCTTGCCCTAGCCGAACTAGAGCGGCGGAGCGGCGGCGAGGTGGAGGTCTTGTGGGATGAAGCGCTCAATGCTCCCCGCTTTCTTGCGGGCAACCTCTCTGCCGGCCTGGAGACGGCGCGCGACGATCCAGAAGCCGTCGCCCGCGCTTTCTTCTCGGCCCACCGCGCCCTTTATGGCCTGCGCGACCCCGACGCCGAACTTCGCCTTCGCTCCCGCACCACCGACGACCTGGGCATCACCCACCTGCGCTTTGCGCAATACCACCGGGGAGTGCCCGTTTGGGGCGGCCAATTGATGGCCCACGTGTCGGCCAACGGGCGTCTAGAGGCCGTCAACGGCGAATGCTACGCCAACCTCGCGGTGGATACGGTCCCTGCCCTTTCTTTTGAAGACGCGTGGCAACGTGCCCTGGCCGAGCTAGGCGACGAAGGGGCCGTGCTGCGCCCTCAACGTTCCCAACTCGTCGTCTACGCCCGCGACGGCGCGCCCACCCTGACCTGGCTGGTGAACCTCTACTCCGAACGCGTCCTGGGCGATTGGTTGATCTTCGTGAACGCACACGACGGTAGCGTCCGCCACCGCTACAACAACCTACCCTCCGCGCTGGACCGGCGCACCTTCACCGCCAACAGCCAGAGGGTTCTCCCCGGCACGTTGGTCTGCACAGAAGCCGATCCCAACTGCGCCGCCGGCGACTCAGACGCGCGGGCCGCGCACATCCATGCCGGCCTCGTTTACTCCTACTACAAGACCGTGCACAACCGCGACAGTTATGACAACCTTGGCGGCCCCCTCACCTCCACCGTTCACTATGATGTAGCCTACAACAATGCCTTCTGGAACGGCCAACAGATGGTCTACGGCGACGGCGACGGCATCACCTTCGCGCCTTTGGCCCGCGGGCTGGATATCGTCGCCCACGAGTTGACCCATGCCGTCACCCAACACACATCCGACCTCATCTACGAAGACCAATCCGGCGCGCTGAACGAATCCCTCTCCGACATCTTCGCCGCCATGGTGGAGTTCTTCGCCACGCCCGCCCAGGCCGACTGGCTCATAGGCGAAGATGTCTTTACGCCCGGCATACCCGGCGATGCGCTGCGCAGCATGTCCGACCCCACGCAAGGCGTTTACAATCCTGCCTTGCCTACGAAAGGGCCCGGCCAGCCCGACCACATGAGCATCTACGCCTCATTGCCACTGTGGATAGACCAAGGCGGCGTTCACATCAACAGCGGCATCCCCAACAAAGCCGCCTACCTGCTGGCCCAGGGAGGCACCTTCCACGGCGTGACCGTCATCGGCATCGGCCGCGCCAAGATGGAACGCATCTTCTACAGGGCAGCGACCCTGTGCCTGACCCCCGGCTCCAACTTCGCCAGCGCCCGCGCTTGCACCATCCAAGCCGCGAAAGACCTGTTCGGCGATGCCAGCACGGAGGTAGCCAGCACACGCAACGCGTGGGCCGCCGTCGGCGTAGGCGCTGCCGCCTCTCAGACGAAGCGCACCTTTCTTCCTGCAGCCCTGCACAACGGAGTGGACGCGCGCGCTCAGGGGATCTATGGCCGCGTGACGTTCAGAGGCGCGCCGGCAGCGGGCATTCCCCTCGCCCTGCGCTTGTGCACCCAATCTATTGACGGTTCGGTGAACTGCTCCACCAACGCCACCACCACAACCGACGCCCAGGGGATCTACCGCTTCGTCGAACGGCCGGCCACCGCGCCCAACCAGTGGTATTTCGTCCTGTACGAGAACGCCACGGA
>DAOTYP010000245.1:0-6605 GCA_034434975.1 Anaerolineae bacterium
GGCCGGTTCGTCTCCGGTTCCCCAGCGCGCCGGCGTGGGGCTGAGGGTGGCACAACGGTTGATTGAGACCCAAGGAGGGCAGCTGGAGACGCGGATACAAGAAGGGGAGTGGGCAGCCCGTGTATTATGGCCTACGGCCAGCAAGGCCATCCTCCTCGTCATTGACGACAACGCTGACATCGTTGCCCTCTTTCGTCGTTACCTTGCTGGCTATGGGGTCTCCATCATCGGCGCGACGGACGGCAGGCAGGCTCTCAACTTAGCAGTGGCGTTGCAGCCTCAGGCGATCACCCTAGACGTCATGATCCCTCATCAGGATGGTTGGGAGATCCTGCAGCGGCTGAAAGAGTCGCCGGCGACGAAACATATCCCTGTTATCGTTTGTTCCATCTTGAATGAGCCTCAGTTGGCCTTTTCCATGGGGGCTGATGACTACGTCACCAAGCCCGTCAGCCAGGCGGCCCTCCTAGAGGCATTGCAGCGCTGCTTGGGACCCTTGCAGATGGTCGCGTGACGGCGGCGAGCATGGCTTGCAGCATCTGCAGCATCTCTGTGAGAGAGAAGCCCCCCTCGCGACCTAGGCGCAATTCGCCCGTGATAGGTGCGGCCTCTTGTTCAATGCCCCTCACGGAAACCACGATGACACGGGTTGAGGCCAAGGCCTTGTCGTGGGCCAATTCCTCCAAGAAGGCGTAGCCGTTTATTTCGGGCATGAGGAGGTCCAGGAGCACCACATCGGGCCGCTGCGACCGGACGATCTCCAAGCCTTCCTTGCCGCCGAAGGCTTTCAGCACGCGCGCTGACCGGTGTATTGCTTTCAGCATCCGCGCCAGAAGACGGACAACGTGAGGGTCATCGTCCACGATTAACATCGTACGCGGCGGATCGGGCAATCGCGAGAGCGCATGCGCCAGGTCCTCCCGTGTGACAGGCTTGGCCAGATAATCCTGGGCTCCTAAGAGAAGGCCCAGACGGTGCAGGCTGGGCAGGGGGCAGGTGATGAGCGGCACCTGCGGCGGTAGGCCCCAACGCGAAGGGGTGGCTTCCTCACGAGCAGCCCAAGCGGCATCCATGATCACAGCGGCCGGGAGATTCTCCTGGACAGTCGCTCGCGCCTGATCTACGGTCTCGGCCAGAACGAATTCGTAGCCGTCCAGGTAGCGGCGCAAGAACGAGAGGGCGCGCGGGTCGTCATGCAACACCAATACCAGAGGCTCCTCTCTGTAATCTCGCACCGGCGTACTGGTTCTGAGTTTGGATACCATCACCTCTTTCTCGCCTTGGGGGATGGGGAGCGTGAACCCTACCGTTGTTCCGCTCCCTATTTCACTCTCAATCCACATCTTGCCCCCGTGCAGTTCTACGAACTTCTTGCTCACAGCCAGCCCTAATCCGCTTCCTTCGCGGGCCTGGCTCTCATCCAGTTGAACGAACGTTTCAAAGGCTTGAGCGAGGCTCTCAGGGGCTATGCCACGCCCGCTGTCTTGAACGGTTATCTCGACGTTCGTCTCCCTGAGCCGGCACCTGATGCGAATCCACCCTGCGTCGGTGAAGCGCGTTGCGTTGGTCAGCAGGTTCAAGAGCACCTGTCTGATGCGCGTGCGATCAAAGCGGAGGAGGGGAAGGTTGCTCGGCAAATCCAGCTCCAGGCGCAACCCACGTGCCTGTACCAGGCCTCGCACCATTTCCGCAGCCTCATGGATCACCTCGCCCAGATCGGCTGCCTCTTTGGCAAGAGGCATCCTTCCCGCCTCGATCCGTGAGAGATCCAGGACATCGTTGATCAGTTCAGAGAGGTGGCGCGCGTTGTGGTAGATCGCGGTGACGTCTCCTCTGTATTGGCTGGGAAGGGGGATGCCGCCGTAGCTCTCTGGCGAGGTCGCCATCATCTCGCTGAAGCCTACGATCAGATTCAACGGGGTGCGTAGCTCGTGGCTGACGTTGGCGACGAATTCTGCTTTGAAACGATAGGCCTTCTCTGCCGCTTCTCGCGCATACATGAGCGCTTCGTGGGCGCGTTCCAGGCGAACATAGGCTTCATCCAGGCTCTTCAGCACGCGTTGCACCTCGCCACGATGCCTTTGGGCTTCTTCAGCGTTCTTCTGAGCCTCTCTGGTCATGGTAAGGGCCCAGGCCAAGGCCGTGTACAGGCGTTGCGAACTTAACCAGGCGGCTGCAGCCGCCGTCAACGTGAGGAGGCTGGGTAGGAGCGCGTCCGAGAGGGGTAAGCCCGTTTGCCCGACAAGGATCGGGGTAAGGCCGGCGCATAGGATCGCCGTTCCCAACATCGCCGGAGGGTTGGCAAGCGTTGCCGTCAGGAACACGACCCCCGCGTAGAGGTAAGGTGCCGTCGCACTGGGAAACGTGAGCGTGACCAGGGTGATCGCGCCCACCAAGCCACCGATGAAGACGGCGATGGCCCAGGGCCAATGCCGTTCACTGAGAAGATAACTGGTCCAGGCTGCACCGAGGATCACGAAAAACGCCAGCCAGGCATGAACGGTATGCTGTTGGGCGAACAGCATGATGCCGGCGACCCAAAGCCATGCGCCGGAGGTGATGACCGCTATGGATGTTTGTAGAGATTCTCGGCTCAGCTGAAGTAAAGACCGAACGACCTCCGTCTCGCGAGCATCAACGGTCAATCCCATTTCTCTCTCCGCCAATCTGATAGTGTGTTTAGTAGGGTCTTTTCACCGTTGATTCTATCATCAAATCTCACATCTCACCAGGCAATTTTACAGGCATCCTTTTGTCTGTTATACTGATCATGTGTCTTGAAGGATTTGGTGTGAGCATGTTGGAGAGCACATTGGCTATGCCCACCATACCAGCCGCGCTGTTACGTCGTTTGTATGTGCCGGGTAGCCTTCGTAACCTCGGCTCCGGGTTCGTTTTGGCCTTGAAAAACATCATCGCGCCGGGCACCATTGTCAGCGTTGGCTCTATCGTGGTGGATGACAAGGCTTACGGTCCTGAGCTCATCACGGTCACCGGCAGGGGGCAGCCGCGGCCGGCGGACCGCATCCATGCTAAATCCCCTCTGGATTTTCCCATCAATCAAATCGTGACTTTCCAGGTGGCTGCCGCTCCATTGGGAGCGGGCTTGCATCGTCTACGCGTCAGCATCCTCACGCGCGAGGTAGGAGAACTGGTGGTGGAAGCCCAGGATCAGGTTGCCGATGCGGAATCCTCTTTTTAGGCTCTCCAGCGGTGATTTGACAGAAAGGGCGGGGTCGGCTAACATATGCATTAAGATCAGATAATGCACCTTATCTGATCTAGTTGATGGCAAATCTCCACTTGTTAGAGGCGCTACGCGATGACAATCGTGTATCCTACCATCGCCCAAGCCATGCAGGACTTTCTTCAAGAACCGGAGTTAGATCCTGCGGTTAAAGAGCGCACAAACCACACGTATCGTACGGGCTTGCGCGCTTTGGCTTCCTTTCTGGAAAGCAACAGCCTTTCCCCACAAACGACCACGACGGATCAACTCACAGTGTTGGTGCTGCGCGATTTCTATCGGTGGCTCCTGGAGCGCGAATCTCCTCATGCCCTTGGTGAGCGCCTTTCTGCCCTCACGATCAGCACCTACATTGCGGCGGCGACGGCTTTCCTGCGCTATCTGGAGCTGCGGCGCGGTGAGACGAGTTTTCTCACCTTTGAGGTGGAGCGCGCTCGCGCGCGCCTCGGCAAATTGGAGGTTCCTTATCCGCCGTTGCATCTACCGGAGCAAATGCCGCGCGTGATCACGTATTATGACAACTTGCCCCTACCGGAGGGCAGCACGCGCCGGGCTCGACAGCAAAGGCTCAACATCTTGCGCAATCGCGCGATCTTGCACGTCCTCTATTCCTCCGGTGGCCGGGTCAGCGAAGTCGCCTCTTTGAACCGTCGCGACGTGGAGGATGGCCGACGTGAAGAGGCAATCATCATAGGCAAGGGCGGCGTTGCCCGTGTCATGTATTTCACGCCCGAAGCGCGAGAGGCCATTCAGGCCTACTTACGCGAGCGCGGCGATGACCGGGTGAGCGCCCTTTTCGTAAGCCATCGCGCCCCCTCCCCTGCTCGGCGTCGGCGGCTTTCTACCAGAGGTATCTGGAAGATTGTAAAGGAAGCCGGCAAGGCCGTCGGTGTGCCTGAGGTAACTCCCCACTATTTCCGCCATTACCGCGGTTCCACATTGCTGGAAGCCGGACTCACCTTGCCAGAGGTGCAGCAGGTGTTAGGGCACCGCAGCATCCAGACGACGCGTCGCATCGACATCCATCTGGATCAGGATATGCTGAAGCGGGCAGTCCTGACGCGATCACCGTCGCCGGAGGAACTGTTGCGCACTCTTGAGGAGAAGGAACGGCGATCATAGCCGTGTCGCCGTCTAGGGCTTCTGTCGCAAGACGCGGTAGGTCTCGTAGCGGGGTATCAGTTGCTTGGGGAGCCGTCCTGAGATCACGATGCCTTCGGCTTCGTGCTCCTCTTGTTCAACGATGCCTAAGCGATGAAAGGCCGCGGCCAACTCCGCCTCTTTGTAGGGAAGCCTGACGGTGAGGGGTGTCATCGCGTCGGCAAGGACTTTCTCAATGCGCGCCAAAAGGTTCTCCAGGCCCAGGCGTTTCTCCGCTGAGATCGGTATCGCATTAGGAAACTCGCGCAGCAGGGAAGTCAAGGCTCCAGGCTCAGATAGTTTGTCTATCTTGTTGAGCACCGAGATGACGGGTTTATGAATTGCTCCTATTTCGGTGAGGGTAGCTCCTACCGCCGCGACCTGCTGCAGGACGTTGGGATGCGTGATATCCACGACGTGTAGGAGGAGATCAGCCTCTGCGACCTCTTCTAGAGTGGCGCGGAAAGCCGCCACCAGATGGGTGGGGAGTTTCTGGATGAAGCCCACAGTGTCGGTCACAAGAATCTCGCGACCGCTGGGGAGCGCAACTCGCCTCGTAGTGGGGTCCAGAGTGGCGAACAGTTGATCGGCGGTGTAAACCCCCGCGCCGGATAGCGCGTTGAGCAAGGTAGATTTCCCCGCGTTGGTATACCCAACGATGGCCACTACCGGGATACCTGCATGCTGTCGCCTCTCACGGTGAAGGCGACGGTGCGTTCGCACTTCCTCCAGCACCCGCTTGAGGTAACTGATGCGGCGGCGGATCTCACGGCGGTCTACTTCCAGCTGTGTTTCGCCGGGCCCGCGCAATCCTACCCCGCCGGTGCCGCCGCGTCCCGCCGATCCTCCCGCCTGTCTGGCCAAGTGGGTCCAGGCCCTCGTGAGTCGCGGCAGGCGGTATTCGTACTGGGCCAGTTCCACTTGTAAGGCCCCCTCGCGCGTGTGGGCGTGTCGCGCGAAAATGTCCAAAATCAGCGCGGTGCGATCCAATACCCGCGTCTCATCTCCGGCTGCTTCCTCTAGTTCACGTTGCTGACGAGGTGAGAGCTCTTCATCAAAGATGATCAGGTTGGCGCCCGTTTCGTCTCGCAGCATAAGCACTTCGTCCAACTTGCCTTTGCCGATTAAGGTTGCCGGATTGGGTTCGGCGATGCGCTGGTGTGTTCGGCCAACGACCTCCACGCCTGCGGTGCGCGCTAGTTGGGCTAATTCCTCCAGGGAATCCTCGACCGTCCAGCGCGTCCTGGCGATTGTACCGTCATTCATATCGTTTTTGAACTCAATGCCTACCAGAAGCCCCCGTTCGCTGGGGGGCGAAGTGGGGATCAATTCCCTACCGATAGTTATCCTCCTTGGGCCCCCATTGTTTCGCATAGCCACCCCCCAATGTCCTCCCTTTTGCCACGGGAGCAAATTAGGAAGAGGAGGATATTATGGCTATGCGAAAAGGCCTGCTGGTGGCGTGGCTACGCGCCCTCCTTCACGTTCTGGGCGCGTTCAATCACAACCTCGGGCCCACGCGCCCTGCCTGCTCCGTCGGAATTTTCGTTCTCTACCCCCACCGGCTCGCGGCCATCGCCCCCTCCCGTTACCGAGACGGGCAACCCTCGCGGCTTCAACAACGCGTACACCTCCGCGCTGGACAAGTCCCCCTTCTCCAACAGGGCATTCGCAAGCGCATGAACCTCATCTGCATGCATCATCAAAAGCCTCCCTACCTGCTCTTCCGACTCGGCCCAAAACCGATCAACGATCTTCTGATCTATCTCATCCGCACGCATCGGATGTACCCCGAAGTACCCTAGATCGGCCAGGACCATGATGCGCGAACGCACCTGTTGGAAATCGCTGCTCGCCCCCGTCCAATATTCACCTAAGAAGAGCTTGCAGGACACGTGGCCGGCCAGCGCGACCAGGATATCTGCCACGATCGCCTTCAACGGCATGGAGTAAATGTCATAATTCGGCACAGGCAACACATAGCCCAACGCCCCACTCCGACGGATGATTGAAGCGCGGACGATGCGCGAATCAGGCTGGAGATAGTATTGAGCGACGGCGTGTCCCGCCTCATGATAGGCTACCTGCCGTCGTTGCGACGGTTCCATCTCCTCAATCGGGTTCTCTAGACCCATGGCTTGCTCTTGGAAGGCCAACTCTATATCGCGCTGGGTCACGTAATCCCGACCAGCAAAGAGCGCCAGCCTCACAGCATCCT
>DAOTYP010000246.1:0-12390 GCA_034434975.1 Anaerolineae bacterium
ACGGCGTGCACCGTTTCGCCTACCACAACCAGGGTTGGCGACTGGCCGGCGGCGACGCGCATGGGATCTGACCAGGCGTCGGCGGCGCACATGCGGTGGTAGATGTCGGGTCCTCGGGTGTACAAGACATGCACCACGCCGCTGTGGCTCACGCCGATCGCGGGCGTGGCGACCGCCGTCTCCGCTGCCGTTAAGGCGACGGGGGCGCTCCAGAGGGGCTCCGACGGAGGTGACGACATGATGAGGTCTCCTAGGCTTTGTCGGCCCGATTATAGCAGTTTGTCCCTTTCCTGACAAGCGAAAGCAGCGAACGTTGACTGTCGGCATGGCCTATGGTATGATAAGGTTAACTTGCGGGTGGATGCAGACTTTGAAGGGCCCTTTAAGGAGCGGCTGCAAGGTCGCATCCGCAGGTTCAGGAGGAGCGAGGGGGTCCGCGTTCTGGTGGGAGGCTCCGCAGGCCCTGTGCGCGTCGCAGGGCCTTGTTACTTGGTCTTAACTTGCCGTCAGGAGCGAGCTAGGATTGGGAATGGACGATTCGTTGATTGGCCTGCGGGTTTGGCTGGCGGGAAACCCGTGGCGGCCGCGCCCGGCCTGGGCTGTTGTGGCCGGCGCGTTAGCGGCAGGCGCCGTCCCGTGGCGTCAACAGGATGCGGTAGCCCTCCTGTTGCTCGTTTTTCTGGCCGATGCTCTTTGGGGGAGCGTGTGGGGCCTGTTAGGGGGTAGGGCTGCGTTTTTCGCCGGTGGCGTGAACGGGGGCTTCGCGTCGCCGCTGCCCTACACTCAACCTGGTTCGCCTGCTGCCCGCTGGTTTGCCTGGTTGCAAGGTCCGGAGGGGCGCGCCTGGCGTGATGGGGCGGTGGCCTTGGCGTGGGCTTTGTTTCTGGCAGGCCTTGTCAGCGCGAAGGCCCTGGCGCTCACCGGCACGGTGGGGATTTTGGCGATCCTCTCCCGCGGCAGGGCGACAGAGCAGCCGTTGCGCCCATTGGCCGCAGGACTCGTGGCTTTGGGATTGCCTTGGGCCTTAGGGGTGCATCTGTTTGGAGCGTGGGGATGGCGCAATCTCCTTCCTGCTGCCTCCTTCACGCTGCTGGCGGCTTCCATTCACGGATCGGTGTTTCGCTTCGGTGTGGGCGTGGCCCACATCGCCATCATCGCCTTTCTGGTATGGGAGCGCCTGCCGTTGGCTGCAGGAGGGGTGGGCCTCTTGCTCTGGCCGCCTATGTTATGGGTGGTCCAAGGGGTTGAGAGCCCGCTTCTTCTCAGGCGGGCTGGGCCTTGGTGGTTGGCCGCGCTCTTGGCCTCTGCTTGGGCCACCCGTTCATTCTAATCGGTTCAAGATAAACTTTTCTTCAGGAACGCTGCGATGAAACACTTTCTCTCCTTGGCCGATGTCTCTGCGGAGGAGATATGGCGCCTTCTGGAGTTGGCGCGCGCGCTCAAAGAAGAGTGGCAACGCGGTGGGAATCGCCCCTTGCTGGCAGGCAAGGCGCTGGCGATGTTGTTTCAAAAGCCAAGCCTGCGCACGCGCGTCTCCTTTGAAAGGGGTATGCAGCATCTCGGGGGGCACGCTCTCTACATCTCGCCCCATGAGGTAGGCCTGGGGAGTCGCGAGAGCGTCGCCGACGTCGCGCGCGTCTTGAGCCGTTATGTGGACGGCATCATGGCCCGCGTCTTTGAGCATCGGCACGTAGAGGAGTTGGCTCGGCACTCTCGCGTGCCCGTCATCAACGGCCTTTCTGACTACTCGCATCCCTGCCAAGGCTTAAGCGATCTGTTCACCATTTGGGAGAAGAAAGGCACGTTGCAAGGGCTCAAGTTGGCCTTTGTCGGCGACGGCAACAACGTCGCCACCTCTTTGGCTTTCGGTTGCGCCAAAGTAGGCATAGATTTCGTCTGCGCCTCTCCGCCCGGATACGGTCTCCCCGAGGCCGTCGTGCGGCGGGCGAGGGAATTCGCGAGCGAGAGCGGCAGCAAGGTGGAGTTGACCGACGATCCATATGTAGCGGTGCGTGACGCTCACATCCTCTACACCGACGTTTGGGCCAGCATGGGACAGGAGGCGGAGGTAGAGGTTCGGCGTCTGGTCTTCCCGCCTTATCAGGTCAACGCACGTTTGGTGGCCGCGGCTCGTCCGGACGTGCTGGTGATGCATTGCCTCCCTGCTCATCGGGGCGAGGAGATCACCGATGAGGTGGCGGATGGGCCCCATTCCATATTATTTGACCAGGCTGAGAACCGCCTGCATGCGCAAAAGGCGATCTTGGTCGCCTTGTTGAAGGGCTGATTTTCGGGTAGGCTTTGGGGTCTCCATGGCCGATTTGCTAGCGATCTTCAGCCGCTTCACATGGCAGAGCGCGGTGGATGTGCTCTTGGTGGCGGCAGCATTTTTCGGCATCTTGCGGCTCTTCCGCGGGACGCAGGCGGTTCAGTTGCTGCGTGGCGTGCTCATCCTGGTCTTGGTGTATGCCATCGTAACGAGCCTGTTGGAACTGACAGCTTTCGGCTGGCTGATGCGGAACCTGCTTCCCGCGATCTTGGTCGCGATCCCTGTGATCTTCCAGCCGGAGCTGCGACGGGCTTTGGAGCGGTTAGGGCGGACCGCGCCGGTCTTCTCCAGGTCCACGAGGGAGCAGCCGATCGCCTATCTCGTCAACGAGCTGGTGAGCGCAGCGCGCGCCCTCTCCGCGCGCCGGCATGGCGCTATCATCGTCCTGGAAGGGTCAACGGGCCTGCAAGAGCACATTGAAACCGGCGTGCGCATAGGGTCGCGCGTCTCATCGGAGCTTCTGCAAACCATCTTCTATCCTGGCACGATGCTCCATGACGGCGCGGTGATCATTCGCGAGGATCGCATCGTGGCTGCCGCCTGCGTGTTGCCCTTATCGCAGCGGGAGTTTTCCGATAGCCAGTTGGGCACGCGGCACCGGGCGGCCTTGGGCATCAGCGAGCAGAGCGATTGCGTAGCCATCGTGGTCAGCGAGGAGACGGGGATCATCTCGGTCGCCCGCAACGGCCGTATGGTGCGACGGCTGGATGATCGGCAGCTACACAAGATCCTCATGTCGTTTTATCAGACCGTTCGCCCCATCATGGGTGAAGAGAGTTGACCAACTCACCACTTCTGAGAAAATGGACGCGTCGTATAGCCGCCAACGCCAGCTCGGCAGCCTTGGCATTGTTCTTGGCGTTGGTGGTTTGGGTGATCGCCATGCAACAGGAGAACCCGTTGCAAAGGGGCGAGGTCACTCTACGCGTCAGCGTGGCGAACGTGCCTGCTCATCTGGTCCTTTTCGGCGACATCGGCGACCAGGTGCGCGTCACCGTCCGCGCGCCCAAGCGCACCTTAGAGGCCTTGCGTCCTGATCATTTCACCGCCTACGTAGATCTCAGCAACGCGAGCGCCGGCATTCAAGACGTACCGGTACAGGTGGTGCATCCGGATCCTGAGGTGGAGATTTTGGAGAAGCGACCGTCGCGGGTGCGTGTGCGTCTGGAGCAGGTGTTGACGAAGACCTTGCCGGTGCGAGCCGAAGTGCTGGATTCGGTGCCGTTCGGGTATGAATGGTCCACCCCTGTCATCACGCCGACGACGGTAACGATCACAGGCGCGGCACCTTATGTCCAGCAAGTCGCTTCAGCGGTGGTAGAGATCTACTTGCGCGGGGCTAAACAGACGTTCTCTAGGGAGCAAATGGTTAGCCTGCGCAATGCGGCGGGGGACCCTACGGGGTTCGTGGAACTTGTGCCGCGGGTGGTCTCCGTTACGGTCCCCATCGTTCAGCGCGCGGGGTTCCGAGACGTACCGGTGCGCGTCCGTTGGCAGGGGCAGCCTGCGCCGGGCTACCGCATCAGCAATGTGACGGTGGAGCCATCGATTGTAACCATTTACGGTAGCCCTGCCGACATTGAGGCGGTGCCGGGCTTCGTGGAAACCTCGCCGGTCGTGGTGGAGGGAGCCAGCGCCGACGTGGTAGAGCGCTTGCCTTTGAACCTCCCTGAGAGCATCTCGGCGTTCGGCGTGCAGTCCGTGCAGGTTCGCGTCAGCATCACGCCGATTGAGGGGGGGCTGACGCTGGAGCGGGTGCCGGTCATCCAGGGACTGATGGCCGGCCTGACAGCCCATGTCTCGCCTCAGTCGGTAGATGTCATCATCGCGGGGCCTTTGCCTAGACTAGATGCGTTGCGGGCGAGCGATGTGCGTGTGATTTTGGATCTCTCCGGTCTGGAAGTCGGCACCCATACCATTACGCCGACGGTGGTCTTGCCGGAAGGCATCCGTCTGGAAAGCATGGTGCCGGGGACAGTGGAGGTGGATATTGAGATCTCTACGCCTACGCCGACCCCGACGCCTACGCCGACCCCGACGCCGACCCCGACGCCTACTCCTACCCCGACGCCGACCGACACGCCGACCCTAACGCCTACGCCGCGTCGGCGAGGCTGAAGTTCCAGGGTTTCTCAGGTGATCCTGTGTCCAGGCCTGTCGTCGCTCTGGTGGGGCGGCCCAACGTGGGCAAGTCCACCCTGTTTAATCGGATCGCGGGGAAGCGCCTTGCCATCGTGGAGGACCTCCCTGGCACCACGCGCGATCGCTTGTATGCGGACGCGGAGTGGGCCGGCGTGGAGTTCACCGTGGTGGATACCGGTGGGCTTGACTTAAGGGCCTGCCAAGCGACGCCGGCGAATCAGGGCAAGGTGCTCGCGACCGCCTCTGCGGACTACGTGCGCGAGATGCGCGCGCAGGCGGAGGTTGCTATAGATCAGGCCGATGCCGTTCTCCTTCTGGTGGATGCCCAGGAGGGTATTACCGCGGCGGATAGGGATGTGGCCGATCTGCTGCGGGCCAGGGCGGGCGGTAAACCGGTTTTCTTAGTCGCCAACAAGGCGGATAACGCGGCCCAGCGTGCCGACGCGGTGCAGTTCTATGAACTGGGGCTGGGCGAACCCATCCCTATCTCTGCCTTGCATGGAACGGGCACGGGCGATCTGTTGGATGCGGTGGTGGCGGCCTTACCTGCGCGCGCCGCGCCGGCGGAGGCGGAAGGGGTCAAGATCGCCATCGTAGGGCGCCCCAACGTCGGCAAATCCTCTTTGCTCAATGCGTTGTTGGGCGAGGATCGGGCCATCGTCAGCCCCATACCCGGCACCACGCGCGATGCGCTGGACACACCTTTGAGCTTTCAGGGGCAACGACTCACCTTGATAGACACCGCCGGCATCCGTCGCCGTGGCCGGATTGAGCAAGGGCTTGAGGAGTACAGCGTCCTACGGGCCGTCCGCGCCATCGGGCGGGCAGATGTGGTGCTCCTCCTGCTTGACGCGACCCAAGGCGTGACCGCGCAGGATGCGCATGTAGCGGGCTATGCTCTGGAAGCCTGCAAGGGCATGGTGGTGATCGTTAACAAATGGGATTTGTTGACCAAAGACGAGCACACGATGCCCGCGTATGCAGAACAGGTGCGGGCAGCGCTCCGTTTTCTGGATTATGTGCCGGTGCTTTTCATCTCGGCCAAAACGCGCCAGCGGGTACACCAGGTGATCCCCACGGCCCTGCGCGTCTATGCCGCGCGGCAGCATCGCATCCCGACGGGTGAATTGAACCGGCTTGTGAGCGAGGCGGTAACGGCCCATGTTCCGCCCACCAAGCGTGGCAAGCCCCTGCGCATCTTTTACGCTACGCAAACGGACGTTAATCCCCCTACCTTCGTCTTCTTTGTGAACGACAAGCGGCTGCTGCATTTCTCCTATCAGCGTTACCTGGAGAATTGCATTCGCGCCTTTTACCCCTTTGAGGGTACGCCTCTGCGCCTCACCTTTCGCAATCGCAAGGAGAAGACCTGAGGCTTTGTTGTACTGGCCCGATGCGAAAGCGGGAGCGCTGAAAGCGCTCCCGCTTCTAGGCGTTTGACCCTTAGAGCCTTGACAAGACAAGCCCTCAAAAGTCCAACTGGCGTATGCGCTCCATCGCCTCGCGCACGCGCGGCGTTGCCGTCCCTAGGGAGATGCGCACATAGCCCTCACCTTGGGCGCCGAAGGCGGTTCCGGGCGTCAGGCTTACGCCGGCTTTTTCCAGCAGGTAGGTGGCGAAGGACGCGGAAGTGTAGCCGGCAGGGATGGGCGACCACACGTACAGTCCGGCGCGCGGCGTCTCCGGATTGATGCCCTTTGCCCGCAGCCCTTCCAGCACGATGTCTCGTCGCTCCTGGTAGATCGCGTTGCGCTCCTCCATCCATTCCTGATCGCCCATCAGGGCGGACACCGCCGCGTCTTGGATGCTACGGAAGATGCCGGAGTCAATGTTGCTCTTCACCTGACCTAATGCCTGCACGGCCTGCGCGTTGCCTACTGCCATGCCGACGCGCCAGCCAGCCAGGTTATGCGATTTGCTCAGCGAATTGAACTCTATGGCTACCTCTTTGGCGCCAGGGATCTGCAGAAGGCTGGGCGCGCGATAGCCGTCAAAGCCAACGTCGCAATAGGGCGCGTCATGACACAAGAGCAGATCGTGCTTGCGCGCAAAGGCGACGGCGCGCGCAAAGAATTCTAGATCGGCGGTCGCGCCGGTGGGGTTGTTCGGGTAGTTGAGCCAGATGAGTTTGGCGCGGCGAATGGCCTCGGCAGGGATCGCCTCCAGGTCGGGGAGCCAGCCGCGCTCGCGTAGGAGGGGGAAGGTTACGACCGTGCCGCCGGCCAGGTAAGTGCCCATGGTGTACGGCGAGTAGCCGGGGTCAGGCACGAGGGTTACGTCTCCGGGATCAACGAAGGCAAGGTGAAGGTTGACGATCCCTTCTTTTGAGCCGATGAGGGCCAACACCTCGGTGTTGGGGTCTAACTGGACGCCGAAGCGGCGCTCGTAGTAAGCGGCCATGGCCTGCCGGAGCGCGGGGATGCCGGAAAAGCCGGCGTAGCCATGATGGTTGGGGTTTTGGGCTGACCGGTAAAGGGCGTCAATCACCTCTTGTGGGGGCGGCAGGTCAGGGCTTCCCATGTCCAGACGGATGACATCCATGCCTTGCGCGCGCAGGGCGTTGACCCGCTTCTCCAGACCGGCGAACACGTAGGGTGGAAGGTTCGCGACGCGTTTTGCCAAATGCATAGGGCCTCACTCCTCAAAAATAGGATGGTTTTGCAATCCACGGCAGAGGTGAGGCGTCATCGGCTCCCTTGCTCGAGGAAGGTCTCCAGCACTCGCCCGATCCGTTGCAGGCTGGTGGGGCTCACCTTATCGGGCGTGTCTTGCACCGTATGCCAGTAAGGGTAATCAAAGTCTATGATATCAACGGCAGGGATCCCTTTCTGGGCAAAGGGTATGTGGTCATCCAGCACGTTGTGCCGAAATTGGGGGATGAAGATGCTGCGGTAACCCAAGGATGCAGCCAGGCTCCAGATCCGTTCGCTGAGGCGAGGATCGGAGTTGCGCTCGTAGTAGAATTGCTGGTCGGCGTCGCCTACCATGTCCAGCACGATCACGAATTCGGGCGTGACGGTCAGGTTGTCGGCCATGTAGCGGGAGCCGACCACCCAATCCCAGCCGTCAATGCGGCCGTTATCTTCGGCGTCAAAGAACACCAACCAGACCTCATGGCGTAGGAGGTTCGGATCGAGGCTGCGCGCCAATTCCAAGAGCACCGCAACGCCGCTGGCGCCGTCGTTCGCGCCGGGCACCGGCTGGCCGCGGTTGTCAGGGTTGGGATCGTTGTCGGCCCGGCGGCGGGTATCGTAATGGGCGCCGATGATGGCGACCGGGCCGCGTCCCGCGCGGCCGATGATGTTCCGTACCCGGGTGCCCTGGTAGATGAACTCTTGGATTTCCACCTGCCAGCGATATTGGCGCAGCGTCTGGCTGATGAACGCGCCGGTGCGCCGCCAGCCTTCTGAGCCGGTGTCCCGTCGGGGGCCGAAGCGGAGTTGCGCAACGACGTGCTGGTAGGCTTGCTCGCCGTCAAACACGACCCCTACGCCGAAGGGAAGGCGTGGGCGGCGGGGTATGGCCTCGTAGCCAAGCCAAGCGAAATAGCCTAAGACCACCACAAATCCGATCAAGAGGCCGATCTCTAAGGCCCGTTGCGAAGAGACCCTTAACCGTTGTACCACCATGACCGATTCAATCCTGACCTTTCGCGTCCAAAACCAGCGCCACTGCACCCAAGAGGCCTACGTCGTCTCCCAGATCGGCGAGAACGATGGAGAGCCTTTCCCAGTAGAACCGCGAGATCCTCCTGCGCACCACTTCCCAGACGGGATTCAGGATGAGATCTCCAGCCTTCATCACGCTTCCCCCCAAGATGATCCGGGTAGGGTTGAAGAGGTATAAAAGGTTGACGATGCCTACACCGAGGTAGAATCCGGCCCGGGCGAACACCTCGTGGGCCAGGGGATCTCCTTTCTGTGCCGCTTCGTACACCGTTTGGCCGGTCACGCGTGATAGATCGCCTTGCACCATGTCGGAAATCAGGGAGGAGCGACCTTCGCTGAGGCGCAGGGTTGCCTCGCGCGCGATGGCCGTGCCGGACGCTAGCGCTTCTAGGCACCCGATGTTGCCGCAGTTGCAACGTGGCCCATTGGCCTCCAGCGTCATGTGCCCCACCTCCGCGCCCAAGCCTCGTTCACCCAAGAGAAGCCGGCCGTCGGTGATCACGCCACCGCCGATGCCGGTGCTGACGGTGATGTAGATGAAATCTTTGAGGCCGCGGCCGGCACCGAAGCGGCCCTCGGCTAAGGCTGCTAGGTTGGCGTCGTTGCCCAGGTAGGTAGGGTAACCGAACTCTGCGGCGATGATGTGGCGCAGGGGAACCTCGTTCCATCCTGGCAGGTTAGGCGCGGTCAAGATGACGCCGGCCCTTGGGTCCAGAGGCCCCGGCGCGCTGATGCCGATCGCTTCTATCTCGGTGGGGGGAACGCCGGCCATGGTTTGCCGAAGGAGGTCCTTCAAACGACTTAGGACGGCTTCAACACCTTCTACGGCCTTCGTGGGCTCGGCCAGGCGACGGTAGATGCGTCCCGAGGCATCGCTGAGAGCGGCGCGCAGTTGTGTGCCGCCGAGGTCCACGCCAACGATGTACACGGCATACTCTCCTTGCCGGTGATCTGAGCCTAGTATACCACAATAGGCTGATTCTGTCATGAAGGCGTGTGGAGATTCAGCGGGCCTCCGATGCCGTCTCTGCCTGAGAGGATTCGGGGGAGTAAACGGGCAGGGTGAAGTAGAAGGTGCTGCCGTGGCCGAGTTCGCTCTCTACCCAGATGCGGCCGCCGTGAGCCTCTATGATGCGCCGAGCGATGGTGAGCCCGAGCCCTGTACCGCCGAAGCGCCGGGTGCTGCCCCCGTCTACCTGGTAGAATCGTTCCCAAATCTTGTGCAATTTGTCCGGTGGGATGCCGATCCCTTGATCGGCGATTTCCACCTGGACGACATTGCCTGCCCGGCGTAGCCTGATGTGGATGGTGCCGCCGTTGGGGCTGAATTTGATGGCGTTCCCGATCAGGTTATCAAAAACCTCGCCCAGGCGGTCCGCATCGCCGTAGACCAGGGGGAGGTCATCTTCCGCTTCTAGGACGAGTTCTATGCTGGCCCGTTCCGCGGTGACCCGCGCGCCCCGCGCGCAATTGCGTGCGATGTCAATGAGGGAAACGGGTGCCCATTCCATCGCCTCCAGTTCGGCTCGCTTCAGAGAGATGACGTCGTTCACCAGGCGAATGATCGCATCCGTGCGTTCGGCGACCACCTGCAACGATTCCTTCTGCGCCGGACTTAGGTCGCCTAAGATCCCCTCCAGGAGCAGTTCTACATAACCTTTCACGAAGGTGAGCGGCGTGCGTAGTTCATGCGAGATGTTCTGCACGAATTCGTCCTTCATGCGATCCAGTTCTTGTAGTTCTCGGTATGCTTGTTCAATCTCTTTTGCCCTTTCCTGCTCGCTTTGATAGAGTCTGGCGTTCTCCATGGCGAGGGCCGTCTGATTTCCGAGCAAGGCTGCCCATTCCTCGTCTTGTGGTGAGAACCGATAGGGGTTTTCCTGATCCGCTAAGATGAGAACGCCCAGTTCTTTGTCGCCGGCGACCAGGGGAACGATGATCATAGAGGCTGGACGGAGGGACCGACGCACCCTTTCATCCAGCCAAGGTGCTCGCTGCGCTTCGTTGACGATGACCGGGCGCCGCCCGTCGCGAGGCGGCCCCCACAGTCGTTGTACCTCGCTCAAGGACAAGGTCGGCAGCGTTTCTGCTGTGGTGCAACCGCCACCGGCGACGCATTCCAGTTTTCTTCTGTCGTCGCTGTACAGCCAGATGGAAACGGAGCCGATGCCCAAGGCTGCCGCGCTTTCGCGGCAGATGAGGTCCATGAGGGGTCCCAATTCCAAGGTGCTGCTCAAGGCGAGGCCTATCCGGCTCAGGGCCGCTGCGAACCGCTCGCGTTCCAAGGCCTCCTGATAGAGCCGTGCGTTCGCGCTAGCCGTGGCGATCTGGTCGCTGAGGGTGGAAAGAATGTTGAGGTCTTCTATGGAAAACCCTTGCTCTTGGGCTCTAGGGCCCAAGCATAGGATAGCGACCAGTTCGCCTTGCGAGAGCACTGGCACGAACAGAGCGGCCTTCAGTCTATCTAGGTCTCGTCGCTCTTCGGTCCACATGGCCTTCAATTGTGGCCATAAGCCGAAATCTTCTGCCCGCAGGGGGTGCGCAGATCTCTCCAGGACCGTCACTAACGGATGATCGGGGCGTAATTGGGTGTTTTTGACCTCTTCCGGCAGGCCGCGTTGGGCGATCAGGCGGAAGGGGCCCTTGTTTTCGGAACGCGCGAGAAAGGCTCCGTGCTGGAGACACATCGTATCTAGGACTTGTGGCAAAACGGTGTTCGCCAGTTCGTCCGCTGTGAGGAGCGTGGCGGTGGCCCGGCTCACGGCGCGCAGCAAGGCGTGTGAGTCGTAGCGATAAGGAAATAGCAGGCGATCTACCGCGATGAGACTCTCCTCGCGCAGGTCCGGTGATATGGCTATGACCAGGAGGGCATTCAAGGCCGACAGGCCCAGCCAGGTCAGGATGATGTTGTGAAAAGCGATGTGCAGGATCGCCAGGATACCGCCGGAAATAAGCGTAATGACGATGAAAACGCTCCCGTAGGCCAGAACGCGCCGCAAGATGAGCCCTGTATCCACAAGGCGATAGCGCACGACGGCATAGGTGAGAAGAAGGCTGTTCGCCAAATTAGCCGTGATGTCCAGAGGGTAGGCGCGCAGCAGAGGGGACACGTTGCTCATGGCGCCAAGGAGGACCAGGACGATGCCGGCCAGAGGATACCGTACCCGGTTGCGAAACACCGGGTCGGTGTTACGACGATAGGCCTGGGCCAAGACCCAGGCCGCGAAGCCGATGTAGGCGAGCCAGTAAACGCCGTAGAACGGCAGCGCGGGGCCGTACTCCACGTTGAGGAGGCCTGACGGTGAAACTTGCACGGTGCTGAAGAAAAAGCCCTCCACAGCCATCCAGCCGAGGCCGAGGATGATGGCCCCGCCCACGTATAACAGGCGCGCGTAGCGTGTCTCTCCAATGAGGGCGCACACGAACCCGAAGAGGAGCGTCGGCATCGTCACCAGGCCGCCGATGGCGAAGACAAGGCTCCACGCCTGGATGTGCACGGGGTCCAGCCGCATCATCAGCGATCCCAGACACCAAACCGCCATGGAGAGGACGTAGGCTGTGAAGAAGCGATTTAGGCGCGCGTTGAGGCTGCGCCGCACCGCCACAACCAAGAGAATGACATAACTCAGCAGCGCGACGAGAGGAACGATGGTGGACAAGTTGATGATCATCTCAGATCGGCCTTGTCGTTCAGCCCGTCAAACACAAATAACCGATCGGCATCCGCCTCTGTGGACCCTATTTACATATCGGCGGTTTCATGCGATTCCTGCAGTGCCAGCGCTTTATCCTGCAGGCTAACTCTCCATCCATAAAATCAAACTGCCCCATTGCGACTGTGTTTCAGCAGCTCGGCTATGATGTGATCCGGCGCGTTCATGTGCGGCGGCTTTAGATGGGCCAAGTCAGCGCCGGCGGCCTGTTGGGCCGCCATGTAGCGGGCGAAAGTGCCCGGCGACAGAGCCGTAACTTGTAAGGGAACGTACTCTAACAATTTCTCTATGTCGGCATAAAAGGGGTTCAGGCGCTGCATCTCGTGGTGCACTTGCTGGGCCACCATGTCCGCCGATCGGCCGTCCTTCAATTCTATGTAAAGGTGCAGAGCGGTATGGTCTGCCAGCACTTCTTTGCGCACAAGCCAGTCCTCATAAGTGATGCCGGCGTTTTCCAAGGCCTGCCAGACCAGTTTCTCGTCAATAAGGCCGGTGAATCCGGCCAGGTCTATCAGGTCGTTCGTTCGTCCCTCAAACA
>DAOTYP010000247.1:0-10159 GCA_034434975.1 Anaerolineae bacterium
TGGCCGACCTGGGCGCGACGCAAGGGAGCGCCAAGCGCATCGCGGTCCTGGGCATCCTCGCGGCCATCGCCGCCGTGTTGCGCGCGGTGCGGTTCGCCGGCTTCAATGCGATCTTTCTCTTGCCCATGTTGGGCGGCTACGTCTTCGGCCCTACCTTCGGCTTCCTCCTGGGCGCGCTTTCCCTCATGGTCTCCGCGCTGATCGGGGGCGGGGTCGGGCCGTGGCTTCCCTTCCAGATGTTCGCCGTCGGCTGGGTGGGGCTGCTGTCCGGGCTTCTGCCCGGGGCGCGGCTGCGGCGGCTGGGATGGGGCGAGGCGGTCGTGCTGGCAGCCTGGGGGTTCGTTCTGGGCCTCGTCTTCGGCGCGATCATGAACCTGTGGTTCTGGCCCTTCGTCTTCTCACCCCAACAGAGCGCGCTGTATTGGCAGCCCGGCCTGACGCTGGCCGACACCCTGAGCCGCTACGCGGCCTTCTACATCGTAACTTCCCTCCCGCATGACCTCTGGCGCGCGGGGGGAAACTTCCTCGTCCTCCTCCTTTTCGCCCGCCCTCTTTTGCGTGTGTTGCGCCGCTTCCACCAACGCTTCCACTTTGAGGTAGAAGAGCCGGCCTTGTAAGTCGGCCGTTGGTCCGCTCGGGCGAGGGGCGCGCAGACGCCCCAGGCGGCTTCTTGACGGATCGCTCTGGCCGAGATATACTTAGAATATGCAACCATTAGAAGAGGAAACTACCTTTGTCTCGCCGGATGAGTGCGCCCACGAGGTGCTGGAGGTCGTGCCGCTGGTCATGCGCGTCATCCGCGCCGAGATGCGCAGCCGTCGCGCGTCGGACCTCTCGGTGCCACAATTTCGCACGCTGGCCTTCCTGAGCCGTTGCGAGGGCGCCTCGCTGTCCGACGTGGCCGAACACATCGGCTTGACACTTCCCTCCGCGTCTAAAATGGTGGACGGACTGGTCGTGCGGGAACTGGTGACGCGTCGGTCCTCCGCCCGGGATCGCCGCCGCGTGCTCTTGGCCCTCACGGCAAAGGGGGAAGGCGCGCTGGCTTCGGCGCGTCGGGGCACGCAAGCCCGTCTGGCCGAGATGTTGACGGCGTTGCCGGCGGAGGAGCGGGCCGTTGTCGTGCGGGCGTTGCGCACCCTGCGCCGGGTCTTCGCGGCGGGACAGGGAAAGAATCCTCCCGCGAGCGGATGAAACATGGCTATTTTGGAGACGAAGGCGCTGACGCGCCGCTTCGGCGCGCTCGTGGCCGTGGATGGGTTGACGATCGCGGTGGAAGCCGGCGAGGTGTTCGGCCTCCTTGGTCCGAACGGGGCGGGTAAGACCACCGTCATCAAGATGGTTACCACGTTGTTGCCGCCCACGTCGGGCAGCGCCACGGTGGCCGGTTTTGACATCGTGCGACAAGCCGCCGACGTGCGGCGCGTCATCGGCTACGTGCCGCAGGTTCTCTCCGCCGACGGCACCCTGACTGGCTATGAGAACCTGTTGGTCTTCGCCAAACTGTACGACATCCCTCGGGCCGAGCGGGAGGCACGCGTGCGCGACGCCTTGGCCTTCATGGGCCTTTCAGAGGCGGCGGACAAACTCGTGCGCACCTATTCCGGCGGGATGATCCGCAGGCTGGAGATCGCCCAATCCATGCTGCACCAGCCGCAGGTCCTGTTCCTGGATGAGCCGACCATCGGGCTGGACCCGCTCGCGCGCAAGGCCGTGTGGGAGCATATCGCGCGGCTGCGCGCCAACTACGGCACCACCATCTTCCTGACCACCCATTACATGGAGGAGGCCGACAGCCTTTGCCATCGGGTCGCGATCATGCACTTGGGCAAGGTAGCCGCCATCGGCTCGCCGGCCGCGCTCAAAGCCAGCATCGGCAAAGAGGGAGCCTCCTTAGACGAGGTGTTTGCCCATTACACGGGCGACGTGCTGGCATCGGGAGGGAGTTACCGTGAGACTTCAAGGACAAGACGCACTGCCAGGCGGCTGGGCTAGCCGCACGGCGCGGACGCGCGCGTTCCAGCCGCTGCGCGCGTGGGCGCGTTTCATAGACAAGACGTTTACCATCGCCGAACTAGAGGTGCGCAAGTTGCGCCACGATCCCACCGAACTCCTCACCCGCGCGGTGCAGCCGGCGCTGTGGCTGTTGGTCTTCGGGCAGGTGTTTACCCGGACGCGCGCCATCCCGACGGGCGACCTGGCCTACATTGACTTCATGACCCCCGGCATCTTGGCCCAAAGCGTCCTGTTCATCGCCATCTTCCACGGCATCGGTGTCATCTGGGAGCGCGACCTGGGGATCATCCACAAGTTCCTGGTCAGCCCTACGCCGCGCATGGCGCTGGTGCTGGGCAAGGCCCTCTCGGCCGGCGTGCGCGGCCTTTCACAGGCCGTCATCATCTACACGCTGGCCTTGCTGCTGGGCGTGAGGCTGAATTGGCATCCCCTCGCCCTGCTGGGCGTGCTGGCCGTCATCCTCTTGGGGGCGGCCTTCTTCTCCACTTTCTCCTTGATCATCGCGTGCTTGGTCAAGACGCGCGAGCGCTTCATGGGCATCGGCCAAGTGCTGACGATGCCCCTCTTCTTCGCCAGCAACGCCATCTACCCCATCGCGATCATGCCCGGCTGGCTCCAGGCGATCTCGCGCGTCAACCCGCTGACCTACGAGGTGGACGCGCTGCGGGCGCTGATGCTAGCCGGTGGCACGACCGTCCATGGGTTGGGCTTGGATTTCGGCGTTTTGCTGGCCGCCACAGCGGCCCTGGTCGTCATCGGCGGCCAACTCTACCCGAAGGTCGTCATCTAGCCTCTGATCTAGCCTCTGAAGGAAGCGGCGCCGGCTGCCCTCTTGTGCACTTTGCCCAAAAGGCCTGCCCCACGTTCATACCGCGCGCCCATAGTAGGCGCGCCCGCTTTCGTGCTACAATGGGTGCGATGTAAGGTGGTAAAAGGTGTTGCCGCTGTCAAGGCCAGACAGGGTTTCGGGGGAAGGGCACCCCGTTCTCACGCCGAGGGCGGGGTGCCTCTTTTTGTTAACCCATACCAGATGCCACCAAGAAGATATCTTGGCCTATATCATTCCGGTCCAATACCGTTAGGAGGACGCATGGAGACCCAGACCGTTACCCGCACCAAACCAACCTTCATTGAAAGCGCGCAGGCGATACCCCCTGCCGAGGGACGCGAGCACGTGCCTCTCAGCAGCCCGCAAGAGGTGATCGCCTACGCGCGGGCCCAGGGGCTGAAGATCGTGGACTTCAAGTTCATAGACCTGCCTGGGACCTGGCAACACTTCAGCGCGCACATCAGCGAACTGACCGAGGATTTGTTCAGGGAGGGTATCGGCTTTGACGGTTCCAGCATCCGCGGCTTCCAGGCCATCAACGAGAGCGACATGATCCTGATCCCCGACCCCACTACCGCGGTGATAGATCCGGTTTGCACCGTGCCGACGTTGAGCCTGGTGTGCAACGTCGTAGATCCGGTGACCCATCGGCCCTATACCCGCGATCCCCGTTACGTGGCCCAGAAGGCCGAACGCTACCTGATCAACACCGGCATCGCCGATGTCAGTTATTGGGGGCCGGAGGCGGAGTTTTTCATCTTTGACAGTATCCGTTTTGATCAGAACGCCTACAGCGCATACTATTATGTAGATACGGAGGAGGGGATCTGGAACAGCGGACGCAACGGCAGCAGCCCCAACCTAGGGCATCGGCCCCGCTGGAAGGAGGGTTACTTCCCCGTGCCACCAGCCGATACGTTGCAAGACATCCGCTCGGAGATCATTCTGAAATTGATTGAGTCGGGCGTGCCGGTGGAAGTGCATCACCATGAAGTTGCCACCGGCGGGCAATGCGAGATTGACATGCGCTTCAACTCGCTCACGCGCATGGCCGACAGCCTGATGATGTACAAGTACATCGTCAAGAACGTGGCCCGCGCCCATGGCAAGACCGCGACCTTCATGCCCAAGCCCCTCTTCCAGGATAACGGCTCCGGGATGCACGTGCATCAAAGCCTGTGGAAGGGTGGCAAACCCCTCTTTTTTGACAAGGGTGGATATGCCTACCTCTCCCAAACGGCGCTTCACTACATCGGCGGGCTGCTGAAGCATTCGGCCGCGCTCCTGGCCCTGGTCGCGCCGACGACCAACTCCTACCGTCGCCTGGTCCCCGGCTACGAGGCCCCGGTGAACCTGGTCTATTCCCGCCGCAACCGCAGCGCCAGCGTGCGCATCCCTATGTATTCGGAGAACCCGAGGGCGAAGCGGATTGAATATCGTTGCCCGGACAACACCTGCAACCCTTACCTGGCCTTCGCTGCCATGCTCATGGCTGGCCTGGATGGCATCCAAAACAAAATTGATCCCGGCGAGCCGACGGATGTGGACCTCTATGACCTGGAGCCGGAGGAAGCGGCCAAGATCAAACAGGTGCCCGGGTCGTTATCGGAGGCGCTGGACGCGCTAGAGGCCGATCATGAGTTCCTACTGAAAGGAGGCGTCTTCACCGAGGATTTGCTGGAGACCTGGATTGAGTACAAGCGCAAGAAAGAGGTGGACGCAGTGCGGCTGCGTCCGCATCCCTACGAGTTCTACCTCTACTACGATGCGTGAGGGTAGCACGCATCGTTGACGCACAACCAGAAAAGCGGGGGCTCGCGCGAGCCCCCGCTTGCTGCCCGCGTGATTTACCTCGCGGGGAGCAACTCAAACTCGCTCAGCGCGGCTGCCAAGCGCGGCCGAGAGGCGGGGAGGCCGATGAAGAGATGGGCCGGGCGGGTCTCGCTCCACGCTTCCGGCACCGTGCCGATCGGCGCGCCTTTGACGCCGATGAAAGCGTGCGCCCAACGGAAATGTCCTCGCCCATCCCATCGCACGCCGAGTCGCTGTAGCGCCTGCACCGCCTCGCCGGTCAGGCTGTAGGAAGCGTCATCGGCGGCCGCGCCCGCGACGACGGCACCCGTAGGGACCGAGGCGATGAAGTCCACCAGACGCGCCGAGTCGGTAACGACCGCGTTGGTGTCAAAAGCGCCGACGGCAAGGATTTCACCGCCCTTCGGCTCCAGCACGACCAGGTTGTAACCCCGCCGGTTCGGCGAGACCTCCACCCCGTCCACGTAGATGTGGCCGAAATCCCCCACCTCCAGCCCCGCGCTGCTCACCAGGACGTTGCGGGGCAGGGTCGCGCCCGTCTGGCCTATCGCCTGGGGAGAGGCCGGCTCAGGCACCGGATAGAGGCGCTTGAACCAGAGGCGCAACTCGTTCAAACCCGCGCGGTGCGTCCTCGGCGGCAGGTCAATGATGTAGTCCTGCCACTCGTCGGTGAGGATGACGTAGGGGAAGTGATGGCCGTTGAAGATGGGGATCAGCCATTGCTCAGGCCCCGGCGCGCGCAGGCGGAGCCGCAGGTGTCTGGCCTCAGGAGGAACGGGAAAGAGGAGTCGCACCTCTTCCCGTTGCGCCCAGACCCCCTCGGCGTCGGGCAGGCTCCAACCTTCCGCCAGGGCCAGGCGTCCCCAAGGGCTGTCGGGCCGCTCCACGCTCAGGGCGGGCGCCGGCGCAGCGACGCGGTACAGGCGGATGTCGCCCTCCACGGCCACCTGTTCCACCGGCAGCACCGATTCTACGTATGCCAGGACGACGGGCGGGAGTTTCGCCGTGTGCGCGACGAGGTAACGAACGTTGAGAAACTGCATGACCAGCGGCGCGAGGGCCCGATCCTTCTCCCACGTGGCTGCGTCCACCGCATGTCCCGTCTCCAGGGCGATCAAGGAGTTCAGCACGGGCGCCTCGGCGAAGTACTGGAACTTGAACTCAGGGTTGCGTGAGGTGTTGCCGCCGAGGAGCCGCTTGCCGTGGGCCGTCTGGTACCACTGCACCCACATGATGATCACATCCTGCGTGCCCATCACGCGCGCGCCGTTGCGCCAGCCAAGGGGCAACTCCAGCACCGTGAAATCGCCCTCCTCCTGCGCGAGGCGCCGGTAGAGGGACGGGATGCGGAAGTCGGAAAGGGGAAGCGGAAGCGACAGGTGCTCAAAGGCGACGAGGACGCAAAGGCCCAGAAGGACGACGCGACGCCGGCGCCCTCCGATGCTCAGCCAAGCGGCGAGGCCGGCCCCCGCCAAAACGGCCAACGACAAGGTGAGCATCACGCTGTAACGGCTGGGGTAGCGGTTGCCCTTGAAGAAGGGGAGTTGCTCCAAGAGCGCGAAGGGGAGGGGCAGCCCCGTATCGTGGCCGTTGATGCGCAGCGTGGGGCCGAGGGTGAGAAGGAAGAAGAGCGCGACGGAGAGGGCCCAGAAGCGCGCGCCGGCCTCCTGCCTCCTGGCCCACAGGCCGGCGGCGGCCAAAAGGAGGACGCCGTAGCCCAGGTACAGTTGCTGGCCCTTGTCGTAGGGGATCCTCAGGTTGCGCACCAGGTTGCCCAAGAAGGGATGGTGCATCGTCGGCACCAGGTAACCTGCCAAGTCGGCGGAGAAGACATCGGCGAAGCCGCCGCCGGAGGTGAAGAAGTCGCCCTCAGCCCGCAGGTCGGGGATCATGTTCGCCAGGATCGGGGAGAGGCCGGCCAGGAAGACGAGGCCGAGGAGCGCGAGGTTGCGCAGCGTCTGCTGGAGAGCCGCGCGCCGTCGGGCGCGCGCCAGAAGCCAGAAGGCGAAGAGGGCGATGAAGATGAGAAGGAACGAGGCGTAGGTCAATTCGGCCCAAGCCTGGAGGACGAGGAAGAGGCCGGCCAGCAAGGGATGGCGCAGGCGCGCGGGCTCCCGCTTCATCCGCCAGAGGTAGAGGATGGCGAAGGGCACCCACTGAGAACTGGCGATGTTGAACTGTCCCAGCGCGGCGTAGAACAGTTTGCTGGAGGAGAAGGCATAGATGAAGCCCGCGACGAAGGCGCCTACCTGCTCGCCCCTGGGGAATGGCGCGCGCGCGGCCTGCGCGCGCTCCTTCATCACCGTCAAGGCCAGGAGGTAGGCCCCGTATCCGCCCAACACGAAGGAGGAGAGGAGCAGCACGTTGCTCGCAGGCACCAGGCCGAGGGTCATCTGTAGGGGGATGGAGAGGACGCCGTTGAGGACGGTGAGGGTGTAGAAGGCCAGGTTGATGCCGATGGGGTAAAAGAGCCAGTCGCAGGCGAAGGGGTTGGTGCGCAGGTCCACCAGGGCATGGCGCACCCACCACAGGTTCCAGGCCAGCGCGGGGTCGTCAATGCCGTCGCCGGGGACGTGGGTCGCGAAATGGATCACGAGTGGATAGGTGAGGCCCAGAGCGATGAGGGTGTAAGCGATGATGACCAGGCCGTGGCGGGCCGGTGATGAGAAGCGAGCGCGAAGCAAGGGACCATCCTCCTGGGACCGTCTTAGGCACTATACCACCGCGCTTCCCTTTTGGCAAGGGCGCGCGCCCTGACCTGCATCAGTGACAAAGGAAGCCCTGTAGATTATAATAGGGCCTACATGTATGGCCGAGGTGCAAGGTGACGACGCGAGAGGCAGGACAAGCGCTGGGAAATCGGCGGGAATGGCTGCTCCTTCTCGGTTCCGTGGCAGGTCTCATCGTGTTGACCGTGCTCCTGCCGGGCGGCCCGCTGGACAAGGCCGACCGCTTAGGCTACGCGGCCTGCCATCAAATCCCCGAGCGTTCGTATTGGGTCGGCGGGCGCCCCATGCCCCTCTGTGCCCGTTGCACCGGCTCCTACCTGGGCGCCCTGGCCGGACTCGCGCTCCTGGTGCTCACCGGGCGAGGGCGCGCCCGTCTGATTCCCCCGACGCGCGTGCTGGTTGTCTTGGTCGCTTTCCTCGCCCTCTGGCTGTTGGACGGCCTCAACTCTTACCTGGCCTTGATCGGCCTGCCGCACCTGTACGAGCCGCGCAACTTGTATCGCGCGGTGACGGGTTCGCTGCAGGGGCTGACCATATCGGTCCTCATCCTCCCCTTTCTCAACGTGAACCTGTGGGCGCAGACGCAAGCCATGCCGACGCTGCGAAACCTGAAGGAGGCGGCAGCGCTCCCCCTGGTGACCGCGATCATCGTGTTAGGCCTGCAAAGCGGCCTGGAGGATGTCCTCTTTCCCTTGGCCCTGCTGAGCACGGTGGGGCTTTTGGTCCTCTTCGCCATCCCCAACACGGTGGCCCTCGTCCTGATCTTCGGGCGGGACGGCCAGATCACGAGGAGGCTGGAGGCGGCGGCCTTCCTCGCGGTGGGCCTGGCCCTGAGCCTGGCCGAGATGAGCGGCATCTCTCTGTGGAAGGGGATCATCTCAGGGGTCCTGAGGCTGCCGCTGGGGTAGTTAGCGACGAAACGGGTCGGGGAGGTCTTCACCCCATGAAGAGTTACCGCAAGGAACTGTGGTTCAACGTCCCTAGCCGCCGCGCCTTCATCAACATCACGCCTCAGGTGGAGGCGGCCCTGAAGGAGAGCGGCATACGCGAAGGTCTGGTCCTCGTCAATGCCATGCACATCACCGCCTCCGTCTTCATCAACGATGACGAGGGCGGCCTGCATCAGGATTACGAGGAATGGCTGGAGAAACTCGCCCCCCACGAGCCTGTCAGCCGGTATCGCCATAACCGGACCGGCGAGGACAACGCCGACGCTCACCTGAAGCGCCAAGTGATGGGGCGCGAGGTCGTCGTCGCGGTGACCGATGGCCGATTGGATTTCGGCCCCTGGGAACAGATCTTCTACGGCGAGTTTGACGGGGGACGCCGCAAGCGGGTGCTCATCAAGATCATCGGCGAGTAACCTGCCGGGCTTTCACCGTTTCGGCTTGTACAGTCCCGCCTCGTTCACGCCCAACATGCCGGCCCGATAACTTCTCTCATCCACCTTGCTCAACGAGGCGATCATCTCCTCCGTCAAAAGGGGGTAGTGTCGCAAGGCGTTCAGTCGGGCGGCGATGAGCTCCGCGCGCTCGTCTTGAAACATCCAGCCCAGGTGGTCGTACTTCCTTAAATCCAGAGGCGGCGAATAGGAGCGCAAGGTTTTCTCGCCGTCCAGGTTGTAGTACTGCTCGAAGTAGGACATCACGAGTTCTCTGAGGGAACGATAGATCGGCTCCCGATAGCGCAGCCCTACGAAGTTGGATTTGGCCACTGCGCCGAGATGGCCGTTCCTGCGGAAGACCGCGATCACGTGGTCGTCGTCCCTGACGGCCCGCAGGTCCACCAGGAGCGGCGGGAACCCCAAACGCCTCAACGCGGCCGCCGCGAGGAGCGCGCCGTCAAAGCAATTCGCCCGCCTGTCCCTCAGCACGCCGCGCGGCGAGCGCGAGAAGTCGTCCGCGCTGTAGGGAAGGCTATCCAAGAACGCCTGCACCTCGGTCACGTCGTTCAGTCGGCTCAGGACCGCAAGCTCTTCCGTCGTCCAACCTTCAGCCTCGGCACCCCGTTCCATCCCGATAGGCTCTCCCCCCTCTATCGTTTACCTGCCGATGGAAAAGACGCGCGTCGTTCACGAGCGGGGCTCGCGGTCGCGTTCCTTGCCCTTGTCCAGGCTGACGAAGCGATAGCCGGTGCCGCGCTCGGTGAAGATGTAACGCGGGTGCGAAGGGTCGGGCTCTATCTTCTGGCGCAGGTAGGTGATGTAGAGGCGCAGGAGTTGGTTCTCGTCGCGGTACTCCGGTCCCCACACCTTGGCCAGGAGCGTCTCATGGGGGACGATCCAGCCCGCGTTCTGCACCAGGTGGTAGAGGAGGCGATACTCCGTAGGCCGCAGTTTGATCCGCTCGCCGCGCGCGATGACCTCGCGCCGCGCGAAATCAATGCTGAGGTCGTTGTCCACCACGAGGACCTGACGTTCGGCAGGCCCCGCCTCGGCCTGGCTGCGGCGCAGGACGGCGCGGATGCGGCTCTCCAATTCGCGCGGGCTGAAAGGCTTGGTGATGTAGTCGTCCGCGCCCAGGTCAAGCCCCCGAATGCGGTCGTCTTCCTCGCCTTTCACCGTCAGCATGATGACCGGCACTGACGAGAACTCCCGCAGGCGCTCCAGCGTCTCGTAGCCGTCCAGGTCCGGCATCATCACGTCCAACAGGACCAGGTCGGGAAGTTCCTCCCGCACCTTCTGCAGAGCCTCCAGGCCGCTGTGTGCCTCGCTGACCCGGTAACCTTCCAGTTCCAGGTTCATGCGCACGAAGCGCACCATGCGCGGCTCGTC
>DAOTYP010000248.1:0-2035 GCA_034434975.1 Anaerolineae bacterium
GACGGGCAGCAGGTTGAAGATGGCCAGGCCGAGGTTCACGAAGACGACCGCGGAGAGGAGATAGACCACCCACCCAGGCCCCCCGAAAGCCCGCAAGAGCATGCCGGCAAGGCCGGCCAGGAGGATGTTGGAGGCAGGGCCGGCGAAGGCCACGATTCCCATGCCGGCCAAGGGGCGGGTGCGCAGGTTGTACGGGTTGACCGGAACCGGCTTGCCCCAGCCGATGCCGAAGCCCCCCAACACCGCCATCAACATCAACACCGTGCCTAGCGGGTCCAGGTGCACCAAGGGATTCAGGGAAAGGCGACCAAGACGCCTGGGCGTAGGGTCACCGAGGGCGGTCGCGACCCAGGCATGGGCGAACTCATGTACGGTGATGCTCAAGAGCAGCGCAACGATCAAAATGAGGTATATCACGCCACAATCCTTCCTAACCGAAAATGATCGGCCACGTTCCCCCGAGACGGAAATCATGATAACATAAGCGGAAGGCCTTGGCAAATGGGCATGGACGGTGTTGAGGGAGGTCTCAGGCGATGACGTTCCGCATGGCCGGTAGGTAGACTGGACAATAAAGGTGGAATTCGCACGAAGAAGGCAGCGTACACCTCCTGGATGACTTGATTTTTTGCGCCGCGTGGGGTAAGATGTGAGACATGCGCATCCTGGTCACCGGCGGTGCAGGGTTCATCGGCTCGCATCTGGTAGATGCGTTGCTGGCTGAAGGACATGCGGTTACGGCCCTGGATAACCTGAGCACAGGCCGCTGGGAGAACCTGGCTCACCTATCCGATCACCCCGCTTTCCGCCTGGTGCGCGGCGACATTTTGGACGCGGGCCTGGTGGACCGCCTGGTCGCTGAAGCGGACATGGTGTACCATCTGGCGGCGGCGGTAGGCGTGGCCCACGTGGTGCGAGACCCCCTGGGCGGCCTGCGCACCAACGTGCGGGGCACGGAAAACGTGCTGGAGTCATGCGCGCGCCAGCGTCGGCCCGTTCTCCTGGCCTCCAGTTCGGAGGTTTACGGCCGCAGCCGGCGCGTTCCCTTCCGCGAGGACGGCGAGAGGCTGCTAGGGCCAACCACGATCACCCGCTGGGCTTACGCCACCGCGAAAGCGGTGGATGAACACCTGGCCCTGGCCTACGCCGCGCAGGAAGGCTTGCGGGTCAGCATCGTGCGTTACTTCAACGCATACGGCCCTCGGCTAGACCCTCAGGGCTACGGCAGCGTGATCGCCCGCTTCATCGGTCAAGCGTTGCGAGGCGAGCCGCTAACCGTGCATGGCGACGGCGGCCAGACTCGCTGCTTTACCTACGTGAGCGATGCGGTGCGCGGAACCATCTTGGCGGCAACGAAGGAGGAAGGCGCAGGAGAGATCTTCAACATCGGCTCCCCTTGGGAGACGAGCATCCGCCAACTGGCCGAGCAGATCCTCGCTTTAACCGGCTCTCGCTCGCCCATCGTCTTCGTGCCTTATGCAAGCGTGTACGGCCCGCGCTTTGAGGATCCGCCTCGGCGCCGACCCAGCGTGCGCAAGGCGGCAAGGCTCCTGGGCTTCCGCGCCGAGATCCCGCTGGCGGAAGGGTTGCGCCGCACCTTGGCTCATTTCCGTCCGTAGCGTTGTCTCCTGCGCCTTTGAGAGGTGAAGAGGGGCTCATGGCTCACAGTGAGCGATCGCTTGACCGCTGGGCTGAACCCATGCCTACCCAACTGCAACGTTTCTGCGACGCGATCATTGAGGCAGGTTGGCTAGCCGCCTTGATCGTAACGCCCCTGTTCTTCAACGTCTTCTCCAACCGCGTCTTTGAGCCTGATAAACTGAGCCTTCTGCGCTCCATCGCCCTGGTGATGGTAGGCGCCTGGCTCGTGAAGGCGCTGGATGGAGGTCTGAAGGCAAAGAACGGTAGCATAGGGGAAGGATGGTGGTCCCTCAGGCAGACGCCTCTGGCCTTGCCCACCCTACTCCTCGTCGTTGCCTACCTGGTGAGCACCGCCTTTTCCGTCGCGCCGCGCATCAGCCTGTGGGGTTCTTAC
>DAOTYP010000249.1:0-24363 GCA_034434975.1 Anaerolineae bacterium
GATCTTCAAGCCCGCGGACAAGCGGATCTTTGACTTCTTCCACTCCCAAGGCATGCCGATCATCCTTCACTCCTGCGGCAACGTGAAAACGCTCATCCCTGACCTTTTGGATTTGGGCCTGGATTGCTTGCAACCGCTGGAGGTGAAGGCGGGGATGGATCTGGTAGAGTTGAAACAAGTGTACGGGAAGGACCTGGCCTTCATGGGCGGGATTGACGTGCGCGCCATGGCCGCCGAGGACCCCGCGGTCATTGAGCAGGAGATCGCAACCAAGATACCGGTCGCCATGAAGGGCGGCGGCTACATCTACCATTCCGATCATTCTATCCCGAACAACGTCTCCTTCGCTCAGTATCAGCGCGTCATGGAACTGGTGAGGAAATACGGGGTGTACCGATGAACAGGGCCGCGCGGCTTGCAAGATCGGCGGTTTTGTATGATACTTATGGCCGCCAATGACCGGCCCAATCTTTCAGAAGGAGGAGCATCCCTTGACCACTCCCTACGATGTCATCGTGGTCGGCGCGGGGCCGGGGGGCTACGTCGCAGCCATTCGCGCCGCACAGTTGGGCCTGAAGGCCGCCGTCGTGGAGCGCGAGCACCTGGGCGGCATCTGCCTCAACTGGGGCTGTATCCCGACCAAAGCCCTCCTACGCAATGCCGAGATCGTCAACTTGCTGAAGCGAGGCGATGAATTCGGCATCTCCTTTGACACACCTCCCAAGGTGGACTACGCGGCCGCTCAGAAGCGAAGCCGCCAAGTGGCCGAGCGGCTGAGCAAAGGGGTCGGCTTCTTGCTGAGGAAGAATCAGGTGGATCACATCGCAGGCGAAGGGCATCTTCGCTCCGCTAACACCGTAGAGGTGAGCCCAGGCGGACAGGTCTTGCAGGCTACGAAGGGGATCATCCTCGCCACGGGCGCGCGCCCACGCCTTTTCCCCGGCCTCCAGGCCGATGGCCAACGTGTCCTGACCTACCGCCAAGCCTTGGCCCAAACCACCGTGCCCAAGCGCATCATCATCGTCGGCGCAGGGCCCATCGGCGTGGAGTTCGCCTACATCTACCGCGCCTACGGGAGCGAGGTGACGATCTTAGAGATGATGCCGCGCGCGGTGCCGTTGGAGGACGAGGAGATCAGCGCCGAATTGGAGAAGGCGCTCAAACGTCAAGGCATCCAACTTCGCACGGGTACCAAGGTGGAAGGGGTAGACGTGTCAAATGAGGGCGTGTCGGTGCGCGCGAGCGGCCCTTCCGGGCCTGAGACCTTCGCGGCCGAGCAGGTCCTTGTCGCCGTCAGCATTCAGCCCAACAGCGAGAACCTGGGGCTGGAGTCCGTCGGCGTCGCCACGCAGAAGGGGTGGGTGCAGGTGGATGGCTACCTGCGCACCAACATCCCCGGCATCTACGCCATCGGCGATCTGACGGGCAAGATGGCCCTGGCCCATGTCGCCTCTCACCAGGGCATCATCGCGGCAGAGCATATCGCCGGGCACGAGACGCGCCCGTTGGAGGACTACACCTTCATGCCCCGTTGCGTCTATTGCCAGCCGCAGATCGCCTCCCTGGGGCTTACCGAGGCGCAGGCCAAGGAGAAGGGCCATCAGATCAAGGTAGGCCGCTTCCCCTTCCAGGCCAACGGCAAGGCACTGGGCCTGGCCGAACGAGAAGGGTTCGTCAAGGTCATCGCCGACGCGAAGTACGGCGAGATCCTGGGTGTGCACATGATCGGGCCGGAAGTGACGGAACTCCTGCCGGAATTCACGCTGGCCCGCAGTTGGGAGTTCACCGTGAACGAGATCGCCCACACCGTCCACGCGCACCCAACGCTCTCCGAGGCGTTGATGGAAGCGGCCTTGGCCGTAGAAGGCTTGTCCATTCACATCTAGTAGAGACGGATTTCGTTGCAGGTCGGTTGGAAGATCGGTGCAAGGTTGGTCATGATGCAGGAAATACCGCTCCTGGACACGTTGCCGGGCCCGTCGCCGCAACGGGCCCGGCGCAAGGAAGAGGCACTGACGCCGGGGCGCCGCCCGGAATGGCTGCGGGTGCGCGCGCCCGACAGCCCCAACTATCGCCGCCTCCGAGACCTGATGCGCGGCTTGACGTTGCACACGGTTTGCGAGGAAGCCGCCTGCCCCAACATCGGCGAATGCTGGGGGCGCGGCACGGCTACCTTCCTCCTCTTGGGCGACATCTGCACGCGCAGTTGCGGCTTCTGCAACATCCAGCGGGGACGCCCCCGCCCATTGGATGTCCGCGAACCGGTGCGCGTGGCAGAAGCGATCGCGCGCATGGGCCTGCGCCATGCCGTCCTCACCTCCGTCAACCGGGACGAACTCCCCGACGGCGGCGCGTGGGTCTTTGCCGAAACCATCCGTCAGATACGCGCCCGCCTCCCCGATTGCACGGTGGAGGTGCTGATCCCCGACTTTAAAGGCGACCCCGAGGCCCTGAAAACGGTCATGGAGGCCAGGCCGGAGATCCTCAACCACAACACCGAGACGGTCCCTCGCCTCTATCGTCGCGTGCGGCCTCAGGCGCGCTATCAGCGCTCGCTAGAGGTCATCCGTCGGGCCAAAGAGTTTGACCCGGGCGCGATCACGAAATCGGGCGTGATGGTCGGCTTGGGCGAGACCTGGGATGAACTCTTACGAGTCATGGACGACCTGCGTCGGGTGGATTGCGACATCTTGACCATCGGCCAATACCTGCAACCGTCGCGCTACCATCTGCCCATAGAGCGCTACTACACGCCAGAGGAGTTCGCCCGCCTCAAAGAAGAGGGGCTGGCCCGAGGTTTCAAATGGGTGGAATCAGGGCCGCTGGTTCGCAGTTCGTACCACGCCGACGGTCAGGCCCACCTGAGCCCTCGGCGGGGCGGGCCCAGCGCGCTGCTGGTGATAGGCGAAGATGGTTCCGCCCGTCGCCTTTAACGCGCCCGGGCCGGGCTTCCGCCTTCCCGCGCGGAGCGGACAAGGGTACGACTGGGAAGAGGGCGAGGCGCCGCGTCCGCTTCGGCTGCTGACCTTCCGTCATACAGGCTGTCCTACCACGCTCTGGGCTTTCCATACCCACAACGAGGGCAACGACGAATGCGCATCCTGGCGGTAGATGTCGGCACGGGAACGCAGGACATCCTGTTGTTTGATAGCGAGCGTGAGCCTGAGAACTCCTTGAAACTCGTCATGCCGTCGCCCACGATGCTGGTGGCCGAGGAGGTGCGCCGGGCTACTGCCGAACGGCGGCCTCTCCTCCTGACCGGCGTCACCATGGGCGGCGGGCCGTCGGCCTGGGCCACAGAGGCCCATCGCCAAGCCGGGCTTCCCGTCTATGCTACGCCCGAGGCCGCGCGCAGTTTCAACGACGATCTGGAATGGGTGCGGCGCCACATGGGCGTAGAGATCATCGGTGAGGACGAAGCGAACGCGCTGAAGGGCGTAGCGCGGGTTGAACTGCGAGACTTTGACCTGAACGCCATCCGGAAAGCCTTCGCGGCCTTTGGCGTCCCCTTGGAGATAGACGCCTTGGCCGTGGCGGTCTTTGACCACGGCGCCGCCCCTCCCAACATGAGCGATCGCCTCTTCCGCCTGAATTACCTGGCCGATCGCCTGTCCGCGGAGGGCCGGCTGGCGGCCTTCGCCTTCCCTGCGGATCGCATCCCCCCTGTGATGACCCGCCTACAAGCCGTCGCCGCCACTGCGCGGCGACAAACCAACCTGCCGTTGGTGGTCATGGACACCGCCCCTGCGGCGATCCTGGGCGCGCAAGAAGACCCCCGCGTGCAAGCCGAGCCGGACGCGGTGATCGTCAACGTGGGGAACTTCCATACCCTCGCCTTCCGCTTCTACGAGGGACGCATCATCTCCCTCTTTGAGCACCACACTGGCCTTTTGAACCAGACGAAACTGGAACGATGGCTTGAGGAATTGGTCACAGGAACCATCAGCCATGAACGGGTGTTCGCGGAGATGGGACACGGCGCGCTGGTGCGCGAGGCACGGCCGGGGGCTTTGCGTTTCCTCGCCGCCATCGGCCCGCGGCGCTCTCTGTTGCGCGGCTCGCGCCTGCCCGTTTACTTCGCCGTGCCGCACGGCGACCAGATGCTGGCAGGCTGCTTCGGCCTGATCCGAGCCTGCGCGGAGGTGGTGCCGGAATGGGCCGAGCCCATCCGCGCCGGCCTGGACGGACGCGGAGCCAAAAGCCTGTGGTAAGGAGATGAGGAATGCCCAACGCGAACGCCTACGACGCAGCATACTTTCGTGCCCTCTACGGCGAGCACCCGCAGCAAACCTGGGCCGATCGGCTGCGCGATGGGCTGGTAGAACGCCTCGTCCGTTCTTGGGCTCCCCCACATGGGCAACAAGACGCGCTTCTGGACATCGGCTGCGGCTACGGTTACCTGTTGGAGCGTTTTCGCGACCGTTTCGTCCTGTACGGAACCGACATCTCGCCCCATGCGGTGGAGCAAGCCCAAAGGCGGCTCCCACATGCCCGCATCGCCGTCGCCGACGTGCAGGCAGGGTTGCCCTTCCCGGGGCCTTTCCAGGTCATCTTGGCGATCAACGTGCTGGAGCATCTGGGATCGCCGGAAAAGGCGATCCGTGTGATCCATGAGCACCTAAGCCCAGGCGGCCTGCTGGTCCTGCACCTGCCGACCATCAACAACGGGCTCAACCGATGGCTCTATACCTGCAGTTACGCCTACGACAAAACCCACGTGTGTTGCCTTTCCGGCAAGAGGCTCAGCGCGCTGTTAGGCGCAGCCGGCTTTCAGGCATTGTGGGAATCTTATGCCCCCTACTGGCCCGCGGCCCTGTGGAACCGGCTGCAGCCTTTCCCGGCCTACTTGGCCGCCTATCGCCATCCGTAGGGGCTCTCTACCTTCGCAGGAGATCATCATGGCCGATTTCTTGTCCGAGTCCCAAGCGCTCTTGCCCCGCTTGATCGGTTGGCGGCGCGACCTCCACCGCCATCCCGAACTCGGTTTCCAGGAGGTGCGCACCTCGGGGATCATCGCGCGCGCCCTTCACGAACTGGGTCTGGAAGTGATCTCCGGCGTTGGGCGCACCGGCGTCGTCGGCATTCTGGAGGGGAGTCGCCCAGGCCCTACGGTCATGCTGCGCTTTGACATGGACGCGCTGCCGATCACAGAGGCGAACCAGACGGACTACGCGTCAGAGGTGCCCGGCGTCATGCATGCCTGTGGCCACGATGGGCACACGGCGATCGGCCTCGGCGTCGCCACCCTTCTGGCACAGCGCCGCCAGGAATTGGCCGGACGGGTGAAATTCGTCTTCCAGCCCGCGGAGGAGGGCTTAGGCGGCGCGCTCGCCATGATCCATGACGGTGTGCTGGAGTCTCCCAAGCCCGACATCGCCTTCGGCCTTCACCTCTGGAACACGCTCCCCATCGGACGTGCCATCGTGCAACCGGGGACGCTGATGGCTGCCTCCGACAAGTTCGTCCTGCGTATACGCGGGCGCGGCGGCCACGGCGCGCTGCCTCACGAAACGGTAGACGCCGTCGTCATCGGCGCGCAATTGGTCAACGCGTTGCAAACCATCGTCAGCCGCAATGTAGACCCCACGCAAACCGCCGTCCTGACCGTTGGCCGGTTCCAGGCAGGCCAGGCGTACAACGTGATCGCCGAGGAAGCCGAACTGGTCGGCGGCTTCCGTTCCTTTCACCCTGCCGTCCGCCAGACGATCATAGAGCGGGTGGAGGCCCTGACCAAAGGCCTTGCTGCCGCCTTCGGTGCGACCGGCGAGGTGGAGTGGCTCCCCATCGCGCCCGCCGTGGTGAACGACGCCGGGGCCGCCGCCCACATAGAGGCGGTCGCGAGGGATATCTTGGGCGCGGAAAACGTGAGCGGGACTGCACCCATCATGGTATCGGAGGATATGGCCGAGTTTCTTAATCGCGTGCCGGGGTGTTTCTTCTTCATCGGTTCCATGAATGAAGAGCGGGGCCTGAAACACCCGCATCACAACCCTCGTTTTGATTTTGATGAAAACGCGCTGGCGTTAGGCGTCGCCATCCTATGTGAGGCGACGGCCCGCCTTCTACGGTGAACGACATGACGCCCTTGATCGGGCTGGGCATCACCTTCTGGTTCATCAGCCTTTCCGGCGCGCTGTCCCCAGGCCCGCTGACAACCCTCGCCATCGTCCAGGGGGCGCGCGGCGACCGTTGGAGTGGGATCAGGTTGGCGGCAGGCCACGGCATACCGGAGGGGCTCCTCGTCCTCGCGCTGGCTTATGGCTTGGGCACCTGGCTGCGCCATCCTCTCATCGGCGGAACCATCGGCCTGGCGGGCGGCGGGCTTCTCCTGTGGATGGGGTACGGTTTGATCACAGGGGTGTGGCAAGGGCGACTCTCGCTGGCCGAGGCGCAAAGCGCGGCGCCAACGGCCATGCGCTTGGGCCCCGTGGCCGCGGGCGTCCTCCTCAGCCTGTCCAACCCTTACTGGTCGCTCTGGTGGGCCACCGTGGGCACACGCTACATCATCCGCGCGTCCTCGGCGGGGTTGATAGCCTTGTGCGCCTTTTATCTCCTTGCGCATTGGACCACGGACCTGGCCTGGCTCAGCGGGTTGAGTTGGGCTACCGCCACGGGCCGCCGCTGGCTGGGCGAGCGCGCCTATCGCCTCATCCTGCTGACCTGCGGCTTGTTTCTGGTCGCTATGAGCGGCGTGTTCGTGTATGGCGGATGGCGGCTTTTGCAGCGATTTTGATGAACAACACCTTATTTTTTGACAAGGATCACAGGCCACGTTTATAATGGGTCTGCAGTGGCGTCAATGGTCGGTCTCCTTACATTGCCGACAACGGGATGCATGGTATAGGTTGAAAGAGGTGGAGGCGACGAAGAAGCTCGCCTCCGTGAGCGTCGTGTTGCGATGGCGCTCAAAACTGCCGCCGTGTCCGACGCAGGGCACACGATTTCAGGAGCGCGAAACATGTCACGCATAGATACCGACTTGGTTGTGCGCATCGGTGGTGAGTCGGGGGAGGGCATCGTAACCACGGGCGAGGTCTTTGCCCGCATAGCCGCCTACGCGGGCCTGGAAGTGTACACGGTACGCACCATCCCGGCCGAGATCAAGGGCGGCCACGTCATGTTCCAGATACGGGCGGCCTCGCACCCCGTCTATTCGCAAGGAGACGAACTGGACATGCTCCTGGCGTTCAACCAGGAGGCTTACGACAACCATGTGGGCTTCCTCAAGCCAGGCGGAATCTTGGTTTACAACTCCGATGAACTGACCCCGCCCTCCCCTGCTAACGGCGTTTTGCACTATGGCTTGCCTTTGAACGAACTGGCCAGAGCCATCAACTTTGTGCGCGGCAAGAACATCGTCGCCATCGGCTCTCTGACGAAGCTCTTTGACCTTCCCTATGAGCACGCCCAGAAAGTGGTGGAGCGCCAACTAGGACGCAAGGGCGGTGAACTCCTGCGCCTGAACCTATTGGCGTTGGAGACGGGCTATCGGTACGTAGAAGAGCACATCGGCAAGGAGTCCCCCTTCCATCTGAAAGGACGCGAAGGGGCGGAGGGCGATCGCCTGGTCCTTTCCGGCAACCAAGCCCTCTCGCTCGGCGTGATCGCCGCCGGCTGCCGCTTCTATGCAGGCTATCCCATCACCCCCGCCTCAGACATCATGGAGTTCTTGGCCGCCCAATTCCCGAAGATCGGCGGCACGATGATCCAGGCCGAAGACGAGATGGCCGCCCTGGCCATGGCGATCGGCGCCTCTTTCACCGGCGTGCGCGCTATGACGGCCACCTCAGGCCCCGGCTTGGCCCTCATGGTGGAACTGCTGGGCCACGCGAGCATGACGGAAACGCCCGTCGTGATCGTGGACGTGCAACGGGCCGGCCCCAGCACCGGCATGCCGACCAAGGTCGCCCAAGGCGACCTGCGCCTGGCCCTCTACGGTGGCAACGACGAGGCCCCGCGCATCGTGGTAGCCCCTATTTCAGTAGAAGATTGCTTCTATCAGATCATCAACGCCTTCAACCTAGCCGAAAAGTATCAGGTCCCTGTGATCTTGTTGAGCGACCAAGACATGTCGGTGCGGGTAGAGACGATCCCGCCTTTCCGCCTGGACGAGGTGCGGCTGGAGCCGCGCCTGCTAGCCCAACCTATGGAACCTGACGAGGCAGGGGAAGCAGTGCTGCGCGGCTACCGACGGTACGTGGATACGCCCAGCGGTGTCTCGCCCATGTCGCTGCCGGGGATGAAGGGCGGCCAATACACGGCGGAGGGCTTGGAGCACGATGAAGCCGGCGCGCCGAACTACACGCCGGAGATGCACGCGGCCAACATGGAAAAGCGGTTCCGCAAGATCAAGGGGGCGTTGGAGGATGCCCGGCGCTGGCACATGTTTGAGCGATTCGGTAGCCCCGAACCGGTAATCGGCCTCATCGGCTGGGGATCCACCTCCGGGCCGGTCCGCGAGGCGGTGCAACGAGCGCAGGAGGAAGGGATCCCGGTCGCAGCCCTGTACCCTAAGCTCCTCAACCCCCTTCCGGAAGAGGAGATCCGCCAGTTTGCAGCGCCGCTGAAGGCGATCATCGTGCCAGAACTGAACTACCTGGGCCAGTTGGCCGAGATCCTGGAGGCCCGGTTGGACGTGCCGATCATCCGGCTGAGCAAGTACGGCGGCATCCCGTTCACGGCCCACGAGGTGTACCAGAAGATCAGAGAAGTTTACATGCAGTTCCGGAAGCCGGCGGATCAGCGCCCGGAAGCGGCGCCCGCGGCGGTCGCTTTGGGATAAGTATAGGTGTAGCGTTGGTTAAGGGAGGTATGTGGTTATGAGCATCGGTACGGCTATCCTACCTGAAGAGGTCAAACTGACGCCAGCCGAATACAAAAGCGAGGTCAAACCGATCTGGTGCCCCGGCTGCGGCGACTTTGGCGTGCTGGCCAGTTTCTACAACGCGCTCAGCGAGCTGCGGATTGACCCCGCGCGCGCGGTCATCGCCAGCGGCATCGGCTGCTCCGGCCGTTTCCCCGCCTTCGTAGAAGCCTACGGCTTCCACGGCGTTCATGGCCGGGTCCTGCCCCTGGCCACAGGGATCAAGATGGGGAACCCCGACCTGGTGGTGATCGCGGTCGGCGGCGACGGGGACGCCTTCAGCATCGGCGCAGGTCATCTCCCCCATGCCGCGCGACGCAACGTGGACATCACCTACATCGTGATGGACAACGAAATCTACGGCCTGACGAAAGGTCAGCCTTCGCCCACCAGCCCTTTGGGCCTAGAGCGCAAAGCCTCTCCTTACGGGCACGTGGAGAATCCCATCAACCCGATCCTGATGGCCCTCGCCTACGACGCCTCCTTCGTGGCGCGAGGCTTTTCTTCACGCCCTAAAGAGGTAACGGAACTGATCAAACAGGGCATCATGCACAAAGGCTTTGCCTTCATTCAAGTCCTGAGCCCTTGCGTTACCTTTCACGACACCTACAAGCGCTTCCGCGAGATCACCGCGCCGCTGCCGCCCGACCACGACCCTACGGACAGGTTGGCAGCCATGCGCCTCGCGATGGACGAAGAGACGCTCTACCTAGGCGTATTTTACAAGAAGGAGCGGCCCACCTTTGATGAGCAAGTGAAAGCCAAGCGCGCGGTAGCCGGCGACGGCTTCTCCTTGGAAAAACTCATCAACACCTACCGATCCTGAACGGCGAGGCCGTCACCTTAGGCACACGCCACCCGGAGAGGAGGCTGATCATGAGACTCAAAGGCGCACGCGTCGCGGTCCTGGTAGAGAACATGTACCAGGAGATGGAGTTGTGGTATCCGGTGTACCGCCTGCGCGAAGAGGGCGCCACGGTGCACATCGTAGGGCCCAGCGCGGGCGTTACTTACACGAGCAAGCACGGTTATCCGGCCACAGCAGATACGGAAGCGAAGGCGGTTACCGCGTCAGACTTTGACGCGGTGATCATCCCCGGCGGCTACGCGCCAGACCTGATGCGTCGCTCCCCGGCGATGGTCAGCCTAGTGCGCGAGGCCTACCAGCAAGGCAAGGTAGTGGCCGCGATCTGCCACGCCGGCTGGATGCTCGTTTCGGCGGGCATCGTCAAGGGCAAGCGCGGCACTTGTTTCTTCTCCATCAAGGATGATCTGGTGGCCGCGGGGTTGCACTACGTGGACGAGGAAGTGGTGGTGGACGGCAACCTGATCACCTCCCGCCGCCCTGACGACCTCCCTGCCTTCCTGCGCGCCATCATCGCCGCGCTGGAGAAACGGACGTCACAGACCCCAGCCGCGCAGGAAGTGGCCATCGCTTCCTGACCGCACAAGACAAGCGTAGGGCAGCCCAAGGGCCGGCCGGAAAGGCGGTCAAAGCCGCCTGATGTGAAAGCCGCCGTCCACATCAAAAACTTGGCCCGTGGAGAAGGGAAAGAGGTCTTGGGCGACGGCGACGACCGCTTTCGCCACGTCCTCCGGTCGGCCCCAGCGGGCCAGAGGGGTCATGCGCTCCTCAAAGATCAGACGATCGTACTTGGCTTTGACCGCCGCCGTCATATCGGTCTCTATTACGCCCGGCCGGATCTCATAGACCAGGATGCCGTACTCCGCCAGGCGATCGGCGTAGAGGAGCGTCATCATGCTCATCCCGGCCTTGGAAAGGCAATATTCCCCGCGGTTGGTGCTGCTGGCATAGGCGCTGACGGAACTGATGTTGACGATCTTAGGCCGCCGCGCGCTCCCGGCCTGAACCTCCTCTATCATCACCTTGGCCACCCGCTGGGTTAGGAAAAAGGGGCCCTTCAGGTTGGTTGCCATGACCTCATCGTAACTCTCCTCTGTCATCTCCAGCAGGTCACCCCGCCTGCGCGGCGCCATTCCGGCGTTGTTGACCAGCAGGTCAATCCGTCCCCAGCGCGCTAGGACGCTTTGCACGAGGCGCTCTCGGTCGTCAGCCTGGGCCACATCGGCCTGTACGAGAAGCCCCTCCCCTCCGGCAGCGTCTACTTGCCGTTGTGTCTCCTCCGCCGCGACGGTGTTGCGGTGGTAATTCACGGCCACTCGCCAGCCCAAAGCCGCCAGGGCCACGGCGATCGCGCGCCCGATGCCCCGACCCGCGCCGGTCACGATGGCCACTTCCTGGTCGCTCATGCTTCCTCCCAGCCGTTCATCCGTTGCAACAGGGCCTCCAAAAAGAAATGATCGCCCCACATCACCGACTCATCCACGCCCAGCCCCTTGCGGCGGTGATAGACGCCGTGCAGGAGGACGCCTTCCCACTCCGGCAATCCCCAGGCCAAGTAGCGTTCCGTCGTCAAGGTGGCCAGGATGCGATCGGCCATCTCCGCGTAGCGCGTCCGTCTTTCAGGCGTGGAAGCCACATGCGCGAGCCGCCAGAAGCCCGAGGCGGCGATCGCCGCCGCCGAACTATCCAACAGGGGCGGACGATCAGGCGCATCGTAGTCGTAGGGTGGCACGCCGTCGGCAGGCGTGTTCTCCAAGTAGAAATCCGCGCACGCTTCCGCCGTAGCCAAATACCGCGCGTCCTGAGTAAAACGATAGGCCGTGCCAAACCCATAGAGCGCCCAAGCAAGCCCCCGCGACCAGCAGGAATCCCCCCGCCAACCCTGCTGCGTTGATTGGCGCAGGAACTCCCCGGTCTGCAAATCAAAGATGCCCTCGTGGGCCGTGCTGCCGTCGCCGCGCACCAGATAGCGCCGCGTCGTCAGGCAATGCTGATCGGCGACGTGCCGCAGCCGCTCGTCCCCCGTCTCCTGGGCCGCATAGAAGATGATCCCCACGTTCATCATGATGTCAATGAACAGCGACTCCGGCGCGACAAAGGAGCACAGGTAACGCCCCTTCTCCATGAACCGGAGGGCGAGGGTGCGGCCTGCTTCCACCAACACGGCTTGCAAGGCCCGATCGCCCGTCAGGTCATACCAACGCTTGTAAGTGGGCCAGAAAAGGAAGCCCAGGTCATGGACGGTACGATCGGCCTTGCGATGCTCAATGAGGCGCGAGTAATGCTCGGCCCGCTCACGCCACCAGAGATCGCCCGTTTGCCGGTAAATGAGCCACAACATCCCGCCGAGGAAGCCCTCGCACCAGTTCGTCCATTTCTCGCCGCTGTGCCGCCATTTCCCCTGGACGGTGTACATGGGGAAGTAATCAGGATGGGTCTCTATCAGCCTCCTCACTTGCCTCTGGACGAACCCGAAGGCGTCTTGCAGGCGCTCCCGGCTCACCGTGAGCGCCCCTGATGAAGTCGTCGGTTCAGAGAAAGTCATGACCTCAACCCTCCCTCTTCGTCTTTCCGCTACGCTGAAACGCTGCGGCGGGCCTTGATCCTCCGCAAGACTTCCGCCTCGGGCCGTTGGCCGTAGAAGGGGTCTAACGGATAGCAGCCGGACACCAAACCGTTGCGCGGCGCGGTGGTGCAATCGCTGAAGGTGCGGCAGAGGCGCTTGCGATCAAAGGTGCCGCGCGTGAGGATATCGTAAGGGTATTCCGGATAGGCCAGGAGCATCCGCCCTAGCCCTACGAAGTCTACCTGGCCCGTGCGCACACGGTATTGGGCCACGTTCGCCAGGTACTCTTGCAGGTAGGAGTAGCCGGAGCCGACCATCGTCAGGTTGGGGAACTGACGCTTGAGTTGGGCCACCACGTTCAGTTGCCGCGCCACCCCGACCAGAGGATCTTCCGGAGGCAGGTAGCCATCCGAAGGCGGAAAAAGCGCGGGTCGCTGGATGTGGGGGTTGTAATAGGGGCTCCCTGCGCTCAGGCACACCAGGCGGATGCCCAGATCCTCCAGGATGTGCAGAAAGGCTATGGGCTCTGAAAGGTCGTAGGAGAGGGGATCGTCTGGATCGCAGCCGAAGCCGTAAGGGTAAGGCTTCCGGGCTTGGGGCCCCCCCCGCCCCGTCGCCGGATCTGGCGCGAAGGGGGCGAGGTCAAAGATGCTCACCCGCACCCCGATCAGCAGTTGCGGTGCCCTCGCCCGCAGGCCCTCCACTACCCATCGCAGGAAGCGCGTGCGATTCTCCAGGCTCCCCCCGAAGGGCCCAGGCCGCGTCTTGGCGCTCAGAAGTTCATGGCCCAAATAGCCGTGGCAATGCTTGATGTCCACGAAATCAAACCCCGCGCGGTAGGCTGCCTCCCCCGCGCGCACGAAATCATCCGCCAGACGCTCCAATTCAGCATCGGAGATGAGCGGGTAGTCGGGCCCGATCCCAACGCGGGCATCCAGGATAGGATGATGATAGACGATGATCGGCTCCAAGCAATCCTTACGATGGGGCCGGGCATAGCGACCGGAATGGGTCAGTTGCAGGCCGACTAAAAGGTCATCGGCGCGGCCCATGAGGGCGACATGAGCATCCACCAGCGCGCGGCGCAGGCGCTCCAGATCGCCCAGCGTGGCTTCGCTGATGAGCAACTGGTTGGGGTTCGCGCGGCCATCGGGCCGCACGGCGACGGCCTCGCCGCCCCAGACCAACTTGGCGCCGCTGCGACCGAAATGGGTCCAGCGGCGAAAGGTCAGGTCCGTAGGGCGACCATCCCTCGTGCCGTCCCAACCTTCCATGGGCAAGGTGCAGAAGCGGTTGCCGATGACCCGATCGCCCAGAACGTAGGGCTGAGCCAGCGGCGCGTCAGGGCCGCATTGTACTTCAGCATCCAAAGGTAAGTCTATACCCAAAGCGGCGACATAAGCCTCAAAATCGGCGACGGTCTTCAGGGCAGCGATGCGACGGTAGTCCGTAGAGGCTTGCATCATCATGCTCTCCGATCCACAGGCTAAGGCAAGATTATAATCCAACCGCTGAAATTGCGCTAATCACCCCACCCTGAAAAACGGTCTGCGCCCCTTTGTGAGACTTAGCACAATTTGTGAGACAGCGAACGATATGATTGAGGTCATAAAAATTGAAGGCCAAGCATGGTAACCTTTAGGATAAGGTAGCGCTCGGAGTCTCGGAGGTGAGAGATGGCCAAGGTCGTCATGAAGTTACCCACCATGTACGCCGATCACCACGTGCTCGCGGTGCGGCGCATCCTTCTGGCCCAGCCTGGCGTGCAAGATGTGTTCGCCAGTTCGGCCTTTTTCCGGGCGGAGATCGTGTACGATCCGTCAGTCACCTCGCCCGAGCGGTTGCGCCAGGTCTTGGCCGAGGCGGGCTACCCTGAGGGCGACGCGATGCCGTTAGAATTGCCCAGGATGAACGGCCACGGCGACCCTGCTTGGCAACTTTTGGGAGTGCGAGCGAGCCAGACGAACGAGGCCGACCTGAAAATGTCCGGCGAGTTCCGTAAGTACTAGCCAGCGGGAAGGAGGAGCGTATCACCATGCCTAAAGAAGAGCGTTTGCGAACCATTGACCCGGCCGCCGCTGCGGTCCTGGCCCGCGCCGAAGAGCTGGGCATCCCCACCGCCTTCAGCCGCGCCGAGACGTTGCGGCCCTGCCCCATCGGCTCCGGCGATGCGGGGATCTGTTGCAAGAACTGTTTCATGGGGCCTTGCCGCCTGACGAAAGACGGCCAAGTGGGCATCTGCGGCGCGACGGTAGCGACGATCGCGGCGCGCAACGTGGCGCGCGCGATAGCGGCGGGCGCCTCGGCCCACTCGGACCACGGGCGCGACCTGGCTTTCACGCTGGAAGCGGTCGCCCGCAACGAGGCTCCCGGCTACGATGTCCGCGATCCCTTCAAACTCCGTCAGGTAGCCATGCAGCTCGGCATCCCGGTCAAGGAACGAGGCGTCTATGAGATCGCCGCAGACGTAGCGCAGATGGCCATCCGCGAGTTCGGGCAGCAGCGAGGGGAGTTGACTTACGTCAAGCGCGCGCCGCGGAAGCGCCAGGAGATCTGGAGGCGTTTGGGCATCGCCCCACGCGGCATTGACCGAGAGGTCGTAGAGGTCCTGCACCGCACCCACATGGGCGACGACCAGGACCCGGAGCACATCCTGCTGGGCGCGATGCGCGCGGCCCTCGCCGACGGCTGGGGCGGCTCCATGTGGGCCACCGATCTCTCCGACATCTTGTTTGGCACGCCCAGCCCCCGCCTGGCTCAGGTGAACCTAGGCGTCTTGAGAGAGGATCAGGTCAACATCGTCGTACATGGGCACGAGCCTCAGCTCTCCCTGATGGTCACGGAAGCCGTGCGCGATCCTGAACTCCTCGCCTATGCGCGCAGCAAAGGCGCGACAGGCATCAACCTGGCAGGCATCTGCTGCACGGCCAACGAGGTGCTCATGCGGCAGGGCGTCCCCTCGGCCGGCAACTTCCTCCACCAAGAACTCGCCATCCTCACCGGCGCCGTGGAAGTGATGATGGTAGATGTGCAGTGCATCATGCAGGCCCTGGCGGATGTGAGCAGCCGCTTCCACACCAAACTGGTCACGACCTCGCACAAGGTGAAGATCCCAGGCGCAACGCACATGCCCTTTGAACCGGAAAACGGCTGGGAGACGGCCCGCCAGATCGTGAAACTGGCCATTGACAACTTCGCCAACCGCGGCCCTGTCCACATCCCCAGAGAGTACGAGGATCTGGTTCCGGGCTTCAGCCACGAGTACATCAATTACATGCAAGGGGGCGTCTATCGCGGCTCGTTCCGCCCGTTGAACGACGCGATCGCGGCCGGTCGGCTCCGCGGCGTCGCGGGCGTGGTCGGCTGCAACAACCCCCGCACCACCCAAGACCTGGCTCACAACACCATCGTCCGCGAACTTCTCCAGAACGATGTGCTGGTTGTGCAGACCGGTTGCGGAGCGATCGCTAACGCCAAATACGGGCTCCTCCTGGGCGAGGCGGCCATGGAATACGCCGGGCCGGGGCTGCGGGAGGTGTGCGAGGCCATCGGCATCCCGCCCGTCTTGCACATGGGCTCCTGTGTGGACAACTCTCGCATCCTCACCGTCCTTAGCCAAATGGCCACGGAGGGCGGCCTGGGTGAAGACATCAGCGACCTCCCCGCCGTCGGCATCGCGCCCGAATGGATGAGCGAGAAGGCCATTGCCATCGGCACCTACTGCGCCGCTTCGGGGGCGTACGTTCTCTTCGGCGTAGATTCGCCGGTGGAATTCAGCAAGGAAGTGACCCGCATCATGAGCGAGGGCTGGGAGGCGACGGTAGGCGGAAAAATGGAGTTCGTAGGGGACCCGGAGGAGATCGTGCGCCGCTCCCTGGCCCACATAGATAAGAAGCGAGCCGCGCTCAAACTGCCGGCCTACGACCCCTCTCGCTTCGGCCAGAGCGGCGACTTCCCGCTGAAGGATTACTTCGCCTTGTCGCCCGAGGAACAGCAAGCGTATCTGTACGGCATGCGCAGCCAATAACCTAGGGAGGGGAAGCCATGTCACGTTACATCGCTACGCGGGCCATACGCGGCGCCCACCTCATCGTGAGGGAAGCGCAGGCCTTGTTGGACAAAGCCGTGGCCGAAAAAGGGCCGCAGACCCCCGTGGCCTTCCCGAACACCGCCTATTACCTCCCCGTGATCAACGGCCTGCTGGGGCAAGAGGTCAAAACGCTGGGGGAACTGGTGCCGGTGCTGGCGCGCGCCAGAGAACTCCTGCATCCGCTCCCCTCCGATCGGCGTTGGACCCCTTACCTAGGCGAGGCTTTGGATTCGGGCATCGCGACGCTCCTGGCCGAAGAAGCCATCATGGCCATCCGTTACGTCTACGGTGAACAGCCGGAGCCGATGCCTGGGTTCCGCCTCGCCGGCAGTTTTACCAGCCCCGATGAGGCCGGCAGGAACGGCGGGGGCCACCTCAACGGCCCCATTGACGACGTACAATTGCGAGCCTGGGGCATCCAACTGGTGGACGGGCGCATGCCGGGGTTCGCCGCCATCGTCGGCTGCGCGAAATCTAACGAGGTCGCCGTCAAGATCGTGCGCGAACTGCAACGGCGCAACATCCTCATCTTCCTCTCCGGCAACGTCAACGGCCGCTCCATCATCCACCAGTTGCAAGAAGAGGGGGTGGAGATGGGCTATGACACCTACATCGTCCCCTTCGGCACCGATACCATCTCCGCCATCTACGCTTTAGGGTTCGCCACGCGCAGTGCGCTCACCTTCGGCGGACTCAAAGGAGGCCAGGCCCGCGAGATCCTCCTTTACAACCGCGCGCGCGTCTTCGCGTTCGTCCTCGCCTTGGGCGAGGTGGACGACCTGAAATATGCCACCGCAGCCGGCGCCATCAACTACGGCTTTCCCGTCATCGCCGATACGGTCATTCCCCAGATCCTCCCCACCGGCGTGACCCAATATGAGCACGTGATCTCCATGCCCTTTGACCAGATCCCCGGCGCGAACGACCTAGAGCGGGCGGAGCGCCTGGTTCAGAAGTGCATTGAGGTCCGCGGCGTCAAGGTGCGCGTCACCGAGGTGCCGATCCCGGTGCCCTACGGCTCCGCCTTTGAGGGCGAGGTGGTGCGCAAGGCCGACATGCGTGTGGAGTTCGGCGGCAAGTACAGCCGCGCCTTTGAGTACCTCTACATGGCCGACTGGGACGAGGTGGAAGACGGCAAGGTAGAGGTCGTCGGCCCCGGCTTTGAGAACGTGCCGGAGCAAGGCCACATGGACATGGGCATCGTCGTCAAAGTGGCCGGGCGCAAAATGCAAAAAGACTTTGAACCCGTCTTAGAGCGCCAGATCCATTACTTCATCAACGGCGCGTCGGGCGTCCAACACATCGGCCAGCGCGACATCGCCTGGATTCGCATCTCCAAGGGCGCAGCCGAGAAAGGCTTTAACCTGCGCCACTTCGGCGACATCCTGCACGCGCGCCTCCACGCCGACTTCGGCGCGATCGTGGACAAGGTGCAGGTCACCATCTACACCGAGCCGACGCTCGTGGCGGAATGGCTGGAGCGGGCACGCGCGGCCTACAACGAGCGCAACGTGCGCATGGCCGGCATGAAGGATGAGGACGTAGAGGAGTTCTACACTTGCACCTTGTGCCAGTCCTTCGCGCCCACCCACGTCTGCATCGTCTCGCCCGAGCGCGTCGGCCTCTGCGGCGCTTACTCTTACCTGGATTGCAAGGCGAGTTATCAGATCAACCCCACCGGCCCCAACCAGCCGATCGTCAAAGGGAGGTTGCTAGACCCGATCAAAGGATACTGGGAGGGCCTCAATCAGGTTGCCGCTAAACTCTCCCAGGGCAAGGTCAGCGAAGTGGCGATGTACTCCATCATGGAGAACCCCATGACCGCCTGCGGCTGCTTTGAGTGCATCGTCATGCTCATCCCCGAGGCCAACGGCGTCATGGTGGTGAGCCGCGAAGACCCCAGCATGACGCCTGCCGGCATGACCTTCAGTACCCTGGCAGGCATGGCCGGCGGCGGCCTGCAAACGCCCGGCGTGATGGGCGTGGGTAAGTACTACCTGACCAGCCCCAAGTTCCTCAAGGCGGACGGCGGCTTCAAGCGCGTGGTCTGGATGTCGTCCTTCCTGAAGGAGAGCATGGCCGAGGCCCTCAAGGAAGTGGCCGAGCGCGAGGGTGTTCCGGACCTGATTGACCGCATCGCCGACGAGCGCGTCGCCACCACGGTGGAGGAACTGGTATCCTGGTTGGAGGAGCACAACCATCCGGCGCTCACGATGGCTCCCATCTTCTAGCGCGCCGATCTGGCAGTTGAGGGAGGGACGCCATGTCTGTCCCGTTGGTGCGCGACCTGATGCGCATCGGTGTGCCGACCTGCCGCGAGAACGCATCTCTACAAGAGGCCGCGCGCCTCATGAGTGAGGCTGGCCTGGGCATCTTGGTCGTGTTGGACGAGGACGGCGAAGCGGTAGGCTGGCTGGATGAGGCGATGCTGGCGCGCCATTTCGCGGCAGACCCCGAGCAACTGACGGCGGGCGCAGTGATGGATCGCGACATCCCGACCACCCCACCCGATATCCCTGCCGCCACCGCCGCGCAGATCATGTTGGATCGGGGCCTGCGGCAATTGTTCCTGCTCCACGAAAGCCCAGGCCCCCTGCGCCCTGCCGCGGTGTTGACCTTGCGCGCCCTGGTGAGGGCAATGGCGGGCCTGCCGCGCGAGGAAGGCTATGGTGTAGGGACGCCGCGCAGAAGCCCTATAGACCTTTTCCGCGAGCGCTACGGCCTGCCATAGCGCCGAACTCCTTGACGCCCGTGATCCCCTCTGAAGGAGTGAGAAAGCCCATGACGCTGGAGATCGTCACAGAGAAGTGGATCGGTCAGGTGCGAGAGGTCACCTTGGGCGCCACGAAAGCCCAGGGTGGCAGTCGCGCCCGCACGGTCACCGTAGGCGGAGAAACCACGCTCCCCTTCCTCACCTTTGAAGGACAGATACCGCACCCACCCGCGCTCGCCTTGGAGATCACCGATCGCAAACCTGCGGATTGGTCTCCCCTCCTCTTGCAGGCCTGGGGCGAGGTGGTCAACGACCCTGCGGCCTGGGCTCAGGCCGCCGAAGCGCAAGGGGCCGACCTGATCCTCATCCATTTCGGCGCGCCGGAAAGCGACAACGGCCACGTGAACCTGGGAGCCCACGCGCGGGCAACCATCCGTCGGGTCCTTCAGGCGACGGGCCTCCCCCTCCTGGTCTTCGGCCCCGGTCAGGCCGAAGCCGACAATGAGATCCTGGTCGCCGTCGCCGAGGAGGGAGCCGGCGAACGGCTGGTGTTGGGCGTGTGCGAGGACAAGAACTATCGCACCATCGTGGCCGCAGCGCTGGCCCACGGCCATCTGGTGGATAGCCGCACCCCCATGGACGTGAACCTGGCAAAGCAACTGATCATCCTCATCCACGACATGGGCCTGCCGTTGGATCGCATCCTGATGGACCCCAGCACCGGCGCTTTGGGCTACGGCCTGGAATACGGCTATTCCGTCATGGAACGGCTGCGACTTGCTGCCCTCCAAGGCGACAGCATGACCCAACAGCCGATGTTGGTGACCCCCGGCGAGGAAGCCTGGCGCGTCAAAGAGGCCAAGGTGAACGAGGGCGTACCGGCCTCCTGGGGCGATTGGACGGAGCGCGCCATCGCCTGGGAAACCCTGACCGCGAGCACCCTGATCCATGCCGGAGCCGATGTGGTGGTGCTTCGCCACCCCGAATCGCTGCGCCGCCTGCGCGCATCCCTGAGCGCGCTGATGGCCGCAGGTTAAGACGAACTATCCTACCTCCCCCAACAGCACGGAGGCGTGTCATGGCTCTGAGCGGACTGCAAATCTACAAATACCTCCCTGGCGGGCAAAAACCGCCCCACCCCAAAGCCAATTGCAAGGAGTGCGGCTATCCCACCTGCCTGGCCTTCGCGATGAAACTGGCCGCGAAGCAGGCAGAACTTTCCGCCTGCAAGTACGTGAGCGACAGCGCCCGCGCCGAACTAGAGAGCGCATCGGCGCCTCCCATTCGTCTGATCACGATCTCTTCCGACGGCCACAAGGTGGAGGTCGGCAACGAAACGGTGCTCTTCCGCCACGAGAAAACCTTCTACCATCCGACGGGCCTCTTCGTGCGGGTGCGCGATACCCAACCCCGCGCGGCGGTGCAGGCTCTGGTCCGACAGGTGGAAGATTTCACCGTGGAGTACGTAGGCATCCCCTTGCGCCTCAACGGCTTCGCCGTGGAAGCGGCCTCGGGCAACGCGGAGGCCTTCGCCGCTTGCGTGGCCACGGTCACGGCGGAGAGCAAACTCCCCTTGATCCTGATGGCGCGCGAAGCCGGCATCATGGCCGCCGGCCTCAAACAGGCCCCCGGGCGCGTGCCCCTTCTTTACGCCGCCGACCAGGGGAACTGGCAGGCGATGGCGGCCTTGGCCAAGGAGCACAAAGCGCCGCTAGCCGTGCGCGCCGATACTGACCTGGGCGCGCTGGCCGCTTTGACGGAGCAGATCAAGGGCGCGGGCGTGGAAGACCTCGTCTTGGACCCCGGCGCGCGGGGCTTCCGCGACTCCCTGCACGCGCTTACGCACATCCGCCGCCTCGCCCTGAAAAAGACCTTCCGCCCCCTAGGCTACCCTGTCATCACCTTCCCCGGTGAGGGCACTCCCGGCCCTGAGCAGGAATCGCTCCTGGCCGGGCAACAGATCGCCAAGTACGCCGGCCTGGTCGTCTTGGATCATTTCAGCCCGGCGACGGCCTACGCGCTGCTGGTCCTCCGCCAGAACTTGTACACCGATCCGCAGAAGCCCATCCAGGTAGAGCCGGGCATCTACCCGCTCAACAACCCGCAGCCCGAAAGCCCGGTGCTGGTTACAACCAATTTCAGCATCACCTACTTCAGCGTCGCCAATGAGATAGAAAGCTCCGGCCTCCCCGCCTGGCTGTTGGTGGCCGACGCCGAAGGGATGAGCGTGCTGACCGCTTGGGCCGCGGGCAAGTTTGATGCAGACAAGATCGCCAAGACCGTGCGCAACACGGGCATCGCGGATAAGGTCAGCCGTCGCGTGGTCATCATCCCCGGCCATGTGGCAGTGCTGCTGGGCGAATTAGAGGAAGAACTCTCCGATTGGCGCGTGCTTGTAGGCCCGCGCGAGGCTGTAGATATCCCCGCCTTCCTGAAAACCCTAGAAGCCAGGGTGGCGGTGTAAGTCGGCGCTGGCCAACGTGAGCCAGTTAAAGCAAGGTCAAAGATGACGATCACCACGCACACCGTCCGTTTCCAGCCTGCCGATGTCGCAGTGGAGGTGCGGCATGGCGAGCTGGTAAGCGAGGCAGCGAGACGAGCAGGCCTTGATCTCAACATCCCATGCGGGGGTCAAGGACGCTGCGGGCGCTGCGCCGTCCTCGCGCCCGACGGCGGCGTGCGGGCCCGCGTCACGACGCGCCTCTCGGCGCAGGACTTGGCCGCGGGCTATGTCTTGGCCTGTCAGGCGGTAGTGGAAAACGACTGCACGATCGTGATCCCTCCGCAAGAGCAGATCGTGCGTCGCCTGACGACGGAGCGCGTCGCGGCCAAGGTTGCCCTCCCCTTCCCTTACAACCCCGCTTTGGATCAGCCGGTCCGCGCCTTCTTCCTCAGGCTGGAGCCGCCGACGCTGGCCGATCAGGTAGACGACTGGAGCCGCCTGCGGAGGGCGCTGGCCCAGGAGCACGGCATCTCTCACCTCACCGCCGACCTGGTAACCCTACGACGGCTCGGCCCCATTCTGCGTGCCTCAGGCGAACAAGATTGGCCCGTCACCGCCATCATAGAGATGGACGCCTGGGATCGCCCCAAAGGCCCTCCCCGGCTGATAGACCTCCTCCCCGGCGACCAGAGGGATCAGGTATGGGGAGCGGCCATAGACATCGGCACCACAACCGTCACCGTCTACCTGGTGGACCTGGTCAAGGGCGAGGTGGCCGAGGCCGCCGCAGATTACAACGGCCAGATCCGCCGCGGCGAAGATGTGATCTCGCGCATCGTCTACGCCAGCAGGTCTACCGCAGGCCAAAACGGAAACAGGGCGGACGGTTTGGCCGAACTGCAGAGCCTGGTCTTGGAAACTATCAACCGGCTCCTCGCTCGCTGTTGCCAGCGGCGGCACATAGAACCGACCCAGATATACAAGGCCACCGTCGCGGGCAACCCCACGATGATCCACCTCTTGGCCGGCATCCCTCCGGAGCAGATCCGCCTTGCCCCCTACATCCCGGCGATCAACGAAATGCCGACGCAACGGGCTGCAGAGATGGGCCTCGGCATCCATCCGGCGGCGACGGTGGATTGCCTGCCAGGTGTCGCCAGTTACGTCGGCGCGGACATCACCGCTGGCCTCCTCAGCGTCGGCCTGGAAGAGAGCGACGACCTCATCCTCTTCATAGACGTAGGGACGAACGGTGAGACGGTCCTCGGCACGCGCGAATGGATGCTCTCCTGCGCCTGCTCCGCCGGCCCTGCCTTTGAAGGGGCCGGTGTGGAATGCGGCATGAGGGCAACGACGGGCGCAATTGAGGAGGTTTGGATCAACGGCCAAACTTATGAGCCGACCTATCGCGTCATCGGGAACGAACCCCCGCGCGGCATCTGCGGCTCCGGCCTGATCGGGCTTCTGGCAGAACTGTTCATCACCGGCGTCATAGATCGGGCCGGCAATTTCCGCTTTGATCTCCCTACGAAGCGGGTGCGGCAAGGCGAACACGGCGGCGAGTACGTTGTCGCTTGGGCCGATGAGACGGCCATCGGGCGCGACATCGTGATCACCAAGGTAGACATAGACAACCTGCTACGGGCCAAAGCCGCCATCTACGCCGGCTTCTCCGTGCTGACCCGCAGCCTGGACCTGCAACTGAGCGACGTCAAGCGCTTCCTCATCGGCGGCAACTTCGGACAGCACCTCAACATAGAGAAAGCCGTGCAGATCGGCCTCCTGCCCGATCTCCCTTGGGATCGCTTCCAATTCTTAGGCAACACGGCCATCCGCGGCGCCTACATGGCCCTCCTGAGCCGCGACGCGCGCGGCCGCCTGACCGAGATCGCCCGTAAGGTAACCTATCTGGAGTTGTCCGCCGACAACGCGTTCTACAACGAGTTCACCTCGGCTCTGTTCTTGCCCCATACGGACGAAACGCGTTTTCCGTCGGTGGTTGAACTCCTGCGGAGCAGGTCGCCGAACGCCCTAACAGAGGATGACGGGAGGGGGTACGTACCATGACGATGGTGATCGCGTTGGCCGGCAAGGGAGGAACGGGCAAGACCACGTTGGCTGCGCTGCTGATTCACTACCTAAGTAGCCGACGGCGCGGAAGCAGCATCCTGGCCATTGACGCCGATCCTAGCAGCAACCTTCACATGGCCCTGGGGCTTCCTGCGCCGCGCTCGGTGGGAGAGATTCGCGAGAAGATGCTGGCTCTCTCACCTTCAGGGGCGGTCGGGGCGGGCATCGCCCGCCGCGATTACCTGAACACCGAAGTGCGCCTGGCCGTGGAGGAGGGCGATACGGTAGATCTGCTGGCCATGGGCAGGCCGGAAGGCCCCGGTTGCTACTGCGCGGTCAACCACCTGCTGCGCGAGATCGTGGACGATCTGGCACAAGGCTACGATTTCGTCGTGATGGACAACGAGGCCGGCATGGAGCACCTCAGCCGCCGCACCACGGAGAACGTGGACGTGCTCCTGCTGATCACAGACCCCACCCTGCGCGGCGTTCAGGCCGCGCAGACGATGGCTGGGCTTGCCCGCAGCCTGTCCATCCGCGTGCGCGAGATGGGCCTGGTCGTCAATAGGGTCCCCGCTGCGTTGCCCACGCCTATCCAGGAGGCGATCGTCAAGACGGGGCTCCCTCTGTGGGCCCAGATCCCCGACGATCCCTTGGTGACCGAGTACGACGCGCTGGGACGGCCCCTGGCGAACCTGCCGCAGGACGCGCCTGTGATGCAGGCGGTGGCACGGTTGGCCGCCGACGTCTTGA
>DAOTYP010000250.1:0-30484 GCA_034434975.1 Anaerolineae bacterium
CCAAGAACGGCCTGTCTACCTCCTCCACCAGATAGATCGCGTCGCCACCTGGGTCCTCCCGCAGGGGCACGTGCTGGCCGATGTTCAAGACGGTGTAGGGCCGGAAGTTAGAGATGAAAAGGACGGCGGAATGCCCCTCAAAGGCAGGGCTCAGATAAACCTTCGCCTCTGGCGGCAGGTCCCGCAGATACTCGCCTACCGCCGCGTGATAGCCGCTGAAGGCGATCCACACAGCCGGGTCTTTAGCCTGCACATTGAAGTACACGTTGACGTTATGCAGACCGACCAGGCCAACGACCGCCGCCATGAACGCGCCGAAGACGCGTTCCCCCCGACCGCGCCATGCCTCGTCAAACGCGCGCCAAACCTGGGAGACCACGAGACCTGCCAGCAGATAGATGATCGGCAAAAGGCCGATAGTGCGGCGCGCCGTAGGCGCCTCGGCCACCGTGGAAAGGTACGCGGCACTCCCCACGATGACAAAGGAACTGACCGCCAGAAAAGGTAACGGGTAGCGGACGTACCGGATCGCGTAAGCCAGGCCCAACACGAAGAGGATGCCTACCACCGCATCTAACAGGGGCGCGTTGGGCAGGTTATTCAACGCAGCCCAATCACCCTGATAATGGAAGATCAAAAGGGTCTTGCGCAGTCCCGTCCAGAATGGTGCCCAACTCCCGCCGGCCCGCTGAATATCGTTGGTGATGGACATCTGGTCGATGCGGGTGGTGAAGCCACGCCAGTTCTGCACGATGTAAACGCCCAAAGGGATCAACGAGAGGAACATGCCCATCGCCATGACGCCGATCCCCTCCAGATCGCGACGCAAACGCCCTCGCCCCTCCGCCACTTTACCCCACAGCGTCATCGTCAGCCAGTAAAGCAGAAAGACGGCGACGGCGAAGGGCACAACGCGGAAAGCGGTGTAGGTGTTCAACCCCAGGCTGAGAGAAACCCCTGCCAGGGCCCAATCGCGTCGTCGCCCTCCCTTCAGCGCCCGAATCAAGAAAAAGACCAAAAGCAATTCCACCAGCGGCACCATGATCAACTCGTACACGATGCGGCTGAAGGTAACGTGCCAGCGGCCGGCCACCAAGAGGCCGCTCGTGACCAGCGCCACGCGCGGGCCGAACAGCGCGCGCGCCACGAGGTAAAGCATGACAACTGTCAACGTTCCCATGATGGCCGAGACCAGGCGCATGTTGGCCACCGTAGGCCCTAGCACCTTGAACGACAGGGCGATGATGTAGGTGAACAGCGTCGCCTGCCCTTGATTCGTCCCGACGTAGGGCGTGTAAGGCGCGCCCCGCAACCACTTCAAGGCGTCCAACGCGTTGTTGCATTCATCGGACTGGCAACCGTTCGGGATGGTATGCAGGCTCCACACGCGCACAATGAACGCGACCAGCACGATGAGCGCGAAAAGCCCCCATTCCCCCCTCCGCGAGAGGCCAGGGCGCGAGGCGCTCACGGTGGGCGCTGCAGCCGGGGAGGCAGGGGTTGAGCCCCGCCTTTCCCCGAACGCGGCGACAATGAAGAGAGGCCAACTGACAAGCCAGAGCCAAAAGCCGGCCCGGCTTTGAAGATCACGCCATAGGAGCACAAGCGCGCCCCACCCTAGCAACAGCGCCACCATGGCCAGCCCTATCGCCCACCTCGGCCAGGGGCGACGCGCGGGCAAAAGCGGCCAGGCTGCCGGCGGGACGGCTACCCCTGCGAACAGCGCCGCCGCAACGATGTAGACCAAGAGGGCGTCGCGAGGGACATCGCTGCGAATGAGCGCCTGCGCCCAGGCGCCTAAGCCCAACGCGAGCACGAAGTACAGCAGCCGGCGCATCGGCTTAAGGCCGGCGCGACTGCCGGCCGTAGAAAGGGCAGACGAAGGAATGCCGACCTGCATAGTCACTCCTTAAAATCTACCGCTACGGCGAAGGGGCCGTTGGCCGGGTCGCCCGTGAACGTACCTAGGTACAGGTCATATTCTCCATCCGCCAGCGGGATGACAGTTGTCAACACAGGCGCCCCTTCATCCTTGATGGCCACCAACCCCTTGCCACCGGAGAAAGGCTCGTAGTTTTGCAGCCACCAATGGCCATCTACCAGGTGGACAGGGCTGTATTGATCACCAGCGGTGTAGCGAAGATCCTCGGCCTCAACGCGTTGCTCCTTGCCATCCCTGCCCACGATGCGAAGATAATCGTATACCGCGTCATAACCGGCCACAGGCGAGACTCGCACCGTCAACGCGCCCCCTTGGACGGCAACCTGTCCGAGGAACACCTCCCATACCTTGCTTTCCGTCGTGCCGGTGTAAACCTGCCGCGCCCGAAGCGAGAACGGCACGGCCATCGGTTGAGGTTGTGGCTCCGTCGCAGACGCGGAAGCCCCAACAGGCTCCTCTGGCGGCCCGCCCAACCCTCTATCCGCAGAGGCCGGGAAAAGCACCGCGGGCGGAACGGGGCGCATCGGCTGACCAGGTACAGCCCACCAGAACTCCAAAACCTTCGCCCCCCCTCGCTGGAAGAACTCTATTCGGATGCGATGCCGCCCCTCGCTCAATTCCACGTGGGCGTCCAAATGGTTCGCCCTGTCCGGCACCCAAGCCTCTCCGAGCAGGCGATCATCCAGCCAGAGGCGCACGCCATCGTCGGCCTCCAGGCGGAAGGTGTAACTTCCTGTCACCGGTGCCTCAATCTCGCCGGACCAACGCGCGCTGAAAGGGCCGTGCCAAGGCTCGGGCTCAGGCCAGGCGAAAAGGATGAGCGGGTCTACCCGACTGAAAACGGGCGGCTCCTGAAAGTCATCACCCCGATAATAGGTTCCCCGCAGGCCATGTTCCCACGCAGGAACGGCAAACAGGACGTCGGCAGGGATCAGCCCTTCGCGGCCACCAGGGCCAGACCAATACAGGCGCGCTACGCCGGCCTCGGCAGGGTTCTCTTGAACGACCCGTAGGCTGTGCAGCCCTTTGCCCAGAAACACGGCTTCTTCGGTCAGGAGCCGCCCATCCAACTCCACACGCAGGTCACCCTCGGCCCTGAAGGCGTAAAGGCCGCTAGCAGGGAGCGCGAGGCTGCCCGACCAAGTTACGCGCCTAGGAATGCCCCCCGCCGGGCTCGCGGTTTCCCAATGGAAATTGATCTGCGCATCACGCCGAACGACGTTGCGCCCATCCGGCATCTCATAGCGCCCCTCTAGGCCGCGAAGGGCCGCGATCTCCTGCGCGGGGATCACCACGCTGAGGTAGAGCGCCTCGCCCCCTTTGCCCCGCACCAATTCCCCCATCGTGCTCGGATAGAAGGCACGAAAGACGTCCAGCAGGTCGCCGAAATGGGCATCCAGAAGGAGCGCCACATCGTCATCGGGGACATCGGTCAGCGGCAAATCGTCTACCCCTTGAAACAGGCGATAAGGGGGACGGGCCAGGCCGCCGCCCTCACGCACGGGACGATAGGTCAAATAGCGCAAAGGCGAGAAATGATAGAGGCGAGGAGAGAGGAAGTAGGTGCGCTCCGACAGGTGCGCCAACACCTCGAGGGCGACGGCGTTCTCCGCAGGGGCGAAGGCGACGTAAACGGCCTGGTCGTTCGCCTGTACACGGAAGTAGAGGTCGTAGTTCTGCCAGCCGATGTAGCCCAACGTGAGCATCCCCAGCGCCCAAGGGATCGCCATCCCCACGCGATAGATCTCAACACGCGGCACAGGGATCCGGACCGCCAAAAGCACCTTCCATCCCCTCACCAGCGCATCGCCCGCCAACAGCGCAACGGCCGGGACGACCCCCAAGGTGCGATATCCCTGCGGGCCTTCCGCAAGAGATGAGAGGATCCCACCCAGCAAGGTGATGGGGATCCACAAAAGGAGGAGGCCGCGCCTATGATCGCGCCAGTGCCACAGGCTGTAGGCCAGGCCGAAGACGAAAAGGATGCCCGTCGCGGGATCTAACATCGGCGCGCCGGGAAGGTTGTGCCTGGGGTTGCTATCGCCGCGGACGTGAAACATCAACAGGTGGCGTTTGAGGTTCTCGCGCACGGGCGCGTAAGAGCCGCCGGCACGCTGCACATCGTTCAAGATGCTGACCTGGCGAGAACGGTTGAGGAAGGTGAAGGGATTGCGCACGTAGGTGCTGGCAAGGGGGGCGAAGGTCAGCGCATAAGCCAACCAGAACACCAAGAGCCCGACCCAGGCGCGCCGCAGGAACCCTCGCTCCACCATCGCGCGGTAGACGAGGTAGGCAAGGATGACGCCGACGACCAGCCGCGAGGCGAGATAAGTGTACATACCCAGGCCCAACAGGAGGCCGCCCAGCGCGAAGTCACGCAACTGGCGCGAGCGCGCGCCGCGCAACAGAAAATATGTCGCGCCCAACTGGAACAAGGGCGGCGCAACCTCATTCCACCCCCAGCGGCTCATGTTGAAATGCCACCGGCTGGCTGCCAGGATGAACATCGCCACCAAGGCCGTAGGCGCGCCGAACATGAGCCGCCCCAGAGGATACAAAGCGAGGACGGTGAGAACCCCCGGCAAGATTGAGGCTACTTTTAGCGCTACAAAAGTAGTGCCAAAGACCTTGAAGAGGCCCACCAGATAGTAAGCGTACATGGTGGGCGTCTCAAACCAGCCTGTGCCGAAGGGAGAATCGGGCCTCCCCTCCATGATGGCGATGGCATCCAAGGCTGCATTCGTCTCGTCTACGAAGATCCCCGGCGGCGCCTGATCCAGACGATAGACGCGCAGAAAGATCGCCCCAGCCAAAATGCAAGCGACCAGGATGATCTCGAGCCCTATCGGCATCCCGGCGGAACCTGTAGGCGTTGAGACGGCGCTTTCAGAGGCAACGAACGTAGGAGGAGCAGAGATCGCCTGTGGTGGGCCAGACGAGGCGTCCTGTTCCGGCCTGCGCCTTTGCAGCGCGCCGTAAAGCCAGCCCCCCAGGCAAAACGCCCCCAGGCTGACTCCCCAACCAGCGATCCCTAAGCGATCCACGCCGGAATGCCAAAGCCGGCTCAGCGCCCAGACGTTCACCCCTACCGCCGCGACCATCGCCAAGCCACCGGCCAGCCGCCGCGCCCGAGCGGGAAGCTCGTGCGGTGGCAACGGTGCACAAGGCTCGGGATCGGGCAGACGGCTCAGCCCATATGTCGCCAGGGCGGCGGCGCTGGCGAACCAAACCCAAGCCCCCAGGGGAATACGAGGATCCGTTAAGGCCTGCTGCCCCACGATGGCCAGGCCCACTCCTACCAGGAGCGCCAGAGCGCCGATCACTATCCCTCCTCCGCGCAAAGAAAGGGCGGATTGCCTCAGATTATACCTGAGAGGGCATCCTCTGCGCAATCCGCCTAACCAAAGCCAGCAACCGGTTTCACCGCAAGGGCGGAAACTTCAAGATGCGATGATTGTCCGCATCGGCCACGTACAGGTTCCCCTGTTGATCCACAGCCAAACCGGTAGGCAAGGCGAAAGAGGACGCATCGTTCCCATATTGGCCGAAGACGGCTTTGAACGCGCCTCCCTCATCAAACACCAATATCCGATAGTTCTCCGGGTCGGAAGCGTAGACGTTCCCTTGATCGTCTACGGCCAGGTATGGCTTGTTCACCACCGACTGCCCCCTCCAGCCGAAGATCGGCCACTGACCTAGGTAATTGAAATCCTTGTCAAACTTCTGCACCCGCTGGTTCCACGTATCGGCCACGTAGAAATTGCCGTTTTTGTCGCGCGCCAACCCTACCGGTTCGTCAAACCGTCCCTCTATCACGCCTGCCCCGCCCCACTGTCCCAAGAAGGTGCCATCGGGCGAGAACTTCTGCACGCGTTTGTTCCCCGTGTCGGTTACATACAGATTCCCTTCCTCATCCACCACCAGCGCGCGCGGCCCCCAGAAGGCACCCGGATTGGTGAGCTCGCCGCCGGTAGAGGCGTAAGCGCCCCACTTGGTGATAAACTGGCCCTCACGCGTGAACTTCTGAATGCGGTGGTTCCAAGTATCGGCCACGTAGACGAAGCCCCGGCGATCGTCTACGGCGATCCCCCATGGTTCATTAAACTGGCCATCCCCCTCGGCCAACGGGCCCCCGCCATCCGGATCTACACACCCAGGCCTGCCTTCATCATACAGTCTGCACATGTTTCCCCACTGGCGAATGACCTGCCCTTGGGGATTGAACACCTGGATGCGGTGATTGTGCGTGTCAACCACATATGCGTTCCCTTCGGCATCCACCGCCAGGTTGCGCGGCCGCTCCAGTTGTCCTGGCGCGCGCCCTTCCCCCAGGCCCCATTGGGCCATGCTGGCCACCTGACGGACGCCGCGCGCGTAAGGATCCTCCGCGGCCTGGGCCGCGGCCGCGGTCGCCGCTTGCGGGCCGAGGTTCCACACCTGATTGGCCACGTCCTTGCGGACGAAGAGGTAGAAGATGTGCCGATGCGGCCATTCGTTCAGGCTGTACGTGTATTTCCGATAGAAGATGATGTTCCAGAGGTTCTTCCGCGCGGCCGGATCGCGCGCGCCGTTGATGAACTTGGCCCAGGTGATCTCTTTATACGCCTCGCTGGGCCACCAAATCAACCGATACTTGTATTGGTAATACCGGTCGCCTAGGAAAGGCTTCGCCTTGTCCACGTTCTTGTCGCCCACGATGACCACGGGCGCATCCAACGCGTCGCGGCTAGGGCTGGCGCCGTAGTAAACCTTGTTAGGATATTCCCGCAAGTACCACTCTAACGGCCAGGTGGAATCATCATCGTATGCCACCTTGATCTCTTTATCGCCCACCGTCCGTCGCGAGATCTCCGCGATCTGGTTCATGGCCAACTTGATGTCGGGCGTCGCGTGGGCATACCCGATATATTCCAACACATTGTCATAGTTGTAGTAGTTCGCCATGACCGTGGTGCGCACGGTGAGCAAGGTCAGCCCCAGAAGCGCCTCCGCGAAGAGGAGCCGCCCCGTCGCCCGCCAGCCCAATTGCCGAACGTAACCCCATGCCAGGTAGACCAACGCCCCGCCCACCAGCAACGCCGCGAGCCATTGCATCGTCGCGCTCAGGCCGGAGATGGTGCGGTCGCGGAAGGGACGCGTGCTGAGCAGCGCACCGAGGGCAAAAAGGAGCGGGGGGAGGATGAGAGCAAGCCAGTGTCCTCCTCGCGCCCAAAGGTAACGCCAATCGGTCCTCTGCAACGCGCTTCCGGCCACCCAACCGGCGAAGATGCAGGTGGGGAACGCGATGTGTACACCTAGCCAAGGCATCTTCTCGCCGGCGATCATGTAAGCGATCCAACTCACGACGATCCAATAGGCCAAGAAGGGCACGAAAGGCACGGAAGGCGCCGCCTCCCTTGCCGGCTCCTTGCCTTTCCCCGGCCTCACCTCATCTTTCCGGCCCTCGTCTCGCCCGACTCCCAACAAAAGGTAGATCATCCCCCCCAGGCTCAAGACGAACGGCATGTACTCGTAGAGCGGCACGACCAGGAAGTAGTAATACCAAGGTTGCGTCCCTCGCTGCACAGGTTGCTGGGCCAACCAATAGCCCAACGAGCCGATCATCCCCGTAGCCAAGCCTTGGCCGTTGGTGAAAAAGGTGGTGAAGAGCGGGATGAAGAGGGCGTAAAAAAGCCCCAGGCTGATCACGAAGCGCCTGCGCAGATGCCACCAACCGAGAGCCAACGCGGCTGCCTGCACGAAGGCCCACACCGCGCCCGATCGCACATAGCCCAAGGAGGAGTAATCCTGAGGATTCCATCCCAAGAACGTGATCAGCACGGGCGAGAAGAGAGGCGCGCTCAAGCAACCCAACAAAATGACCAAATCAAAGGAGCCCGTCGCGCGGATGCCGTTCCAGCCGCGCTCCCGTCCGCTCCATAGCGCGTGCAGCGCGAAGAAGAGAACAAAGATCGCCGTGTAGATGAACGCGACCTCTTTAGAGGCATACATGAGGACCAAAGCCACAGAGGCGAGGTACAGCCATTTAGATTGACGTTCCTCCAGGTAGCGGAAGGAAGCCAGGACGGTTACTCCCGCCCACAACAAGGCATGAGGGTCCTCACGGATGTAGCGCGAGTAGTACAAAAGCAACGGCGAGATCGTGATGAAGAGGGCCGCCAACAGCGCGCCAAGCCGACCGAGCCAGCGGCGCAAAAGCCACATCCCGGCCACCAAGAGAAAGCCGGTGATGGCGGCAGGAAGCCGGGCGGTGGCATCGTTCACCCCGAACAGGAAGTACGATAGCGCGGGCATGTAGAACTGGTACGGCCCGTGCATCATGGGATTATGCTGATACCCCCTGCCGTCGTACAATTGCCACGAGTAAACTGCATGCAGGCTCTCATCATGGCTCATGGCCCGCCAACCCAAGCCATAGAGCCGCAGGCCCAGCGCCAACACCAGGAGCACGGCGTAAGCCGTCTTCTCCCAGTTCCAGGCCAACACTTTGATGAGGGGAGCATCCAAGAATCCGCGTCGCTCTACCGTCGCTTGCTGCATCTTCAGACCTCATTTGTAACTACTTATATGATCATATTTACCCTGGGCGTTCCACCCACAGGATGACCTGCTCTTTGTACAAAGGGGCGTCCGCCAAGCGGTACAGGAGCCAACGCACCGCATCCTTGGCCGACAAGCCCAGCGGGCTCCAGACCACGCGCACGGGGAACCTGGAGCCAACATATCGCTCACCCAGAGTAGGGAGGGTTTCCCCCGTCGTGATGATGGCCGGCGAGGTCGGATTAGCGCTCACACCGGCCACGAAGCGCACCTGCCGGAAATGCCTAAAATACCATGCCAAGACCGGGTTAGGCGGGTCCCCGACGACGAGGAGCGGGATCTCGTACTGATCGCCCACGCGCTGCGCCGAGAGCATTTTCACCTGGTCAACCAGGTCCCCCACGTCGTTCGCGCTCGTCTCCCAAAGGACGGCGGGCCGCCGCGTCAGGTCGGCATCCTGGTTAGAAACCCAGGCCAGGCTCACCGTCACGAGGGCCAGGATCAAGAGGCCCGCCAAGCCCAGCGCCAACCAAGTCTTCTCCCACCGAAACCAGTAGGCGTAGGAAAGGACGATGCCCAGCAAGATGATCACGGGCGCCAGAAAAGCCAGCAAGTAGTCCCGGTCGCCCGTCTGCCCGTAGCCGGCCAACCACAGAAAAGCCATCACAGCCAGGATGAGCACCGCGCCCAGAAGGATGAGGGTTTCTCGCCCATCTTCCCGCCAGTCAAAGCGCTCCAGGAAGCGAACAAGCATCGGGCCGGTCAGCAACGCCAAAGGCACAAGCGTTACCGTCAGATCGCCCGGCAGGCGCGCGGAGCGCAGCGAGGCCACAAGGAGCGTTCCCACAGCCCAGGCGACCAGCCCTGCCTCAAAGCCGCGCTGCCGCCCCCGCCAGAGCACGGCGAGGCTAACCAGCCCGCCTACGGCCAGCAGCGGTTCATCTAGCAGCAACCGCAAGGGCAACCAATAGAACGGATACTCCCCCCAGGCCAGGCGGAACCCGGCCAGCCAGCGCGCCAGCAGGTTGGCCGCATCGCCGACGCCATCCCAGCGGCGCATGAACGCCGTCGCGGCCAGGATGAACGCCAAGGCCAAGCTGAGCAAGCCACGTCTCGCCACCTCGCCAGCAGGCCAAGAAAACCCCTTCTCGCGCAGTTCCGGGCTCCAAGCAAAGTACAAGGACGCCAGCCCTACAAGGGCAAGGTAGGCGTTGTGGCCGGCGGTGAGGAGCGCGCCGAGGGCCACCGCACCCAGGATGAACCAACGCGCCTCCCGGCCCTCCGCATAACGCGCCAGCGACACCAACGCCAAGAGCGCGCCGAACGCCACCGCGCTATCGCCGCTCAGGTAACGCGAGAAGAAGACCAGATGAGGCGAGAGGGCCAACAGGAGCGCAGCCACTAAAGCGCCGGCCCGCCCGAGCCGCTCGCGCAAGGGATAGACGAGCAAGGGAAGGCACGCCCCCAAGAGCGCGGGCCACAAACGCGCCAAGGCGTCGGTAGTCCCCAATAGCCCAAAGGTCCAAAGGTTGAGGCCAAAGACAAGGGGGCTGGCCGACACCTGCCAGGAGGCGTCGCCTTGGAGCCAGCGCCATGCCCCCAGCGCGTCCGCAGCCTCCGCAGGCGCGAGGGGACGCAGGGCCAACTGCGCCAGCCGGATGCCGGCGGCGATCAGGAAAATGGCAATGTAGGCCGCGCGCTCTACGGTCAACCAGACAGCGTAAGATCGGGGCTCCTCCGTAGCCACAGCGCGAGGTGTAGAAACGGAGACGGTGGTCGTGATCATAGTGGTTGGCGATCCGGTAACTTGCGAGAGATGGGAACGAACGCGTCAACATCGCGACGCCGGAAGATGCGCGTCTCTCCTTGACTGAAGACCACATCGTAGGATTCCGCCCAGCGCGCCAACGCGGCATCGTTCAACCGAAAGCGATCGCGTTCCAAACGCCCTACAAAGATGTACTTCACATCGTAGCGCGCGAGCAGGCTGTCCCGCTCCGCCTGATCGGTCGTGGTGTAAATCTTCTGAATAACCGGCTCCCGCTGGCCCGGCTCGTCGTAGTTGCCTCGCCATTGCAACTCATGGCCGCCCCAACCGAGGAGCGTCGGCAGGCCCGTCTGCGCCGACACGCGAGCCGCATCGGTGTATGAGCCGCCGTTAGCCTCCAGCACGACCGGAGCGCCCCTCACGTTCGCCTGCAACCAGGCGATCCCCGCGGCATCATCAGGAAGGTAAGCGCGCAAATACGCGGTGCCGTCCAAGGTCGCCGGGCCGCGGAATTCACCCGCCTTGCTGGGGATTGCCATCACAGGATAGACCAAGGCGAGCGCGATCAGCGACGCCGCAACCCCCGCGGCCGCGCGCGCTAACGCCTCCCGCCGCTCCAACAGTCGCTGCAAGCCGTAAGCCGAGGCGAGCGCCAACAACACCCAAGCCTGATAGTAGAACTTGAAGACGGTGTTCATCCGGGTGCCAAAACTGTCCTTCAGGTACACGAACTCCACGCTGAAGGTCAGGAGAAGCGCCACCCCGACCATCAGCAACGCGTAAGCCTGCGGGGCGTTCGCCGGCTCCGCCTCGGCTGCCTCCCCTTTCACGATGCGTTCCACCAACATGCCGACCCACGCCAACCCTCCAGCCAGCAGCAGGTACACGAAGGGCGTCCCCAGCCTCACCTGCAAGATCAACCCCACAAGCGCCAGAGCGGAGCGCCCGGCGATGTTCTCCTGTACCGCCGGATGACCCAACAACGACTGGATCATGGCTCTCTGACCGGGAAACACGTAAAGCACGACCATGATGAGAAGCACGAGCGCGACCGGCGTCGCGGCGACCCCGATGAACCATCGCCCCCAACGTCCCCCTACCTTCCGGCCACGACCGCTCAAGATCGCCAACAAGGCAGCCACCGGCACCACGAAAGGCCCGAACATGACCAGGAACTGACGCAACTTGGTAGGAAACAGGAGGTTGGGCAAAAGGCCACCTGCTTGCGAGGTGAAACCTATGTAAAACGGCAGATACAAGACGACGCCGAGCGCGGCGAGAACGACCGCCGCCCCCACCACGCCGCCGATGACGAACCTGTCTAGGCGACCGACCTCGGCCTTCCGCCGCAAGCCGTAAGAGAGGGTCAATAGAAAAAGGTAGATGGGAAAATCCCAGGTATTCAAGAAGCCCAGCGCGCCCAAAAGAAGAGCATACAGGAAAACGCCCGTCGCGCCCAGCCCCGTCGCCCTGGCCAAATCATCCCAAGCGCGCGCGAGCCACGCGGCCGCGCGCCAGAGCGCGCGTTGCCAAGCGTCGGCCTGCTCGGTGAGCGCGCGCGACCGCGCGACCGCCCCCACCGGCTCCGGCGATCGCATCCCCTCCGCGGCGGCGAGCGCCTGCCCGGCCTGAGACAGCCCCCCGCCCGCGGCAGCCAGCACGTTGAGCCCAAGGCCGATCGCCATCAGCACAAAGGGCAAGGCCAGCACGTGGGGATGCATATCGCCCAGGAGAAAACTGAAAAAAGGAAACTCATCAATGACCTCCACATGCCGGCCGGTCAGGTCGCGGTCGTTGATCACGCGCGAGGCGCGCCACCACCACCAATTATCCACAGGATACCAGGTAGGGCTGCGTGGCAGGTCCTCATCCAGGTTATTGATGTCCAGCCAGCGGTAGAAGGACGGCGAGCCGATCCCTTTAGCATGAGCGAACTCTAAGATGCCCTCCAGGTTGCCGATGCCCACCACAAGAAGCGCGCCCACCAGCCCAAAGGCGACAGCGCGGCGCGCGTTTCGCCTGGCCACGAGGTTGTAGGCGACCCCAAACGCGCCCAAAGCCACCAAGGCAAACCACAACGCGACGCCTACATTGAAGCCAACGCCCGCCGGCACGCCGGAAAGGCGCGTCAGGATCGCAAGCATCACGTAACCGAAGTAGTAGTAACTGATGGCGTAGCCCGATAGCCACGGATCCAACGGCGGAAAACGCTCACTACGCAAAATGCCGTTGAGGAAGGCTAGTTCCATCGGCTTCTCGGTGCTGTTCAATTCGGGGTTGTACGCCCGAAAGAAAGCCCAGGCCACAAATGAGGCTACAAAAAGCACCTCACAGGCTAAGACGTAGCGGCGCTGTCCCCTTAACCATGCCACGACGACCAGGCCCCCATCCTGGTCCCGACGCAACGCCTCCCGCCCCAGCCACAAAGACAGCGCGACAACGAGGACCAAGGCAAGGAGGATGCCACCGGCATCGTTGCGGATGAAGCCCAGGCTTGCGCCTAACCACAAAATGTAACTGACCAGCAAAAGCCCCAACGGCTTGCCGAAGGCGTACCCTCGGTCAGGCAGCGCGCCGAAGAGTCGCCATGCCAACGGCAAAGCGGCCAAGGCAAGGACCTGGATGATCAGCCACCAGGAAAGGACCGCGAACATACTCCTAGGCCTCTTCCCAAGTTATTTCTTCACCTGATAAATGGTCACGCCATCGTTACGATAGGCCACCTGCAGCCGACCATCCTGCACCATGCGCTCAAACTTCGCTAGAGACTCGGGCGCGAAGATCAAGCGCTCCAATTGCCCGATGTAAATGTAGCCGACGCGCAACTCGTTGATCAGTTCCCAGGTCCTGTTCTCATCAGGGGTTTGAAAGAACTCGCGCGCCACCCTCTCTCGTTCGCCGGTCTGGAAGTCGTACCGCTGCTCGCTTTGGTGCTGTCCGATGAACGTGGGAAGCCCGGTCATAGTGGATGCCCTCAAGCCACCCGCACGGTAGTAGTCCACCCCCATGTCCTTCCCACGCACGTTGTACCAGCCGGCGGCCACCTCCGCCAGCACAGGCGTCCCCTGCACATGCTCCAGAAGCCACTGAATCGCCTCATAATCGTATCTCAGGTGAATGGGACTCTCCCCATCCGGCCAATAGTAAGTCCCCACCGTCATGAAGGCCATGCCGTCCAGCGTGCCTATGGCAGGGCGCGCACCGGGGAACCGGTCATCCAACCGTGCGGGCGTGCCCAGAATGGGATAAGCCAGGCTCGCAACCAAGAGGACGCCGAAGAACCCCTGCCAACCGCCGCGCCACATCCCCCGCCAACGCTGAATCCCCGACAGGATGCGCGGCAATGCCGCCGCCGTGCCGATCCCTAACAACACCCATACCTGGATGAAGAATTTGAAGAGGGTGTTCATGCGATAGTACTCGCCGCCTTGCAGGAAGTCGCGCAGGTAGAAAACCTCCACCCCCGCGGCCACCAGCAACCCCGTGAAGATGAGCATCGTGGTAAAAAGGTTTTCCGCCGTCGCCTCGCGGCGGAGCAGAAGCAGCCCCGCCCCCGCCAAGGGCAACAGAAGCACAGCCACCACGGTGTATTGGAAAATTACCGCAACCACCGCCAACAGCACCACGCCGCCCAACAACCAACGTCCCAACAGGTAAGCCGAAGACATCCGCTGTACGAGCAAGCGATGCAACACGAGAAACCTCGGCAGAACCTCCCAGCGGCGCATCAGGAGCCGCAACCAACGCAGCAGCGCCAGGCGCGCGCCGGGCCGCTGCAACTCCACCGCCACAAAACTGACCGCCAGGAAGAAAAAGAACCCCCACATATTGAGCCAGCGGCCCAGATCATCCCTCGTCCGCACCAGACCGATGCCGCTGGAGCCGATGGCGACGTAGTGGCGAAAGAAGGGATAATACAAGCCGTAAGCCAGCGCAACCAGGGATAACACGTAGATCATGGCCGGCACGACGCGCACCGTGCCTCGGCCACGGTACTCCCTCACCAAGAAGGCCAAGATGCCCAGCCCCAGGTAAGTCGGCAGGTCCCATGTATTGATGGTGGCCAACGCGCCGAGGGTCAAAGGGAGCACACAAAAAGTCAAAGCCCCTTCCGGCCAACCGTCGCCTGCCAGCCGTGTGCCATACCCCAAAACCAAGTTCAAGGCCAAGCCTATGAAAAGGATGGTGAAGGGGATGCCGATCATGTGTGGATGCAGGTCGGCGAAAAGGAAACTCCAATAGGGAAACTCGTTGATCGTGAAAGGAATGACCCGACTGGGTGCCCAGAAATCGTACTCGGGGAAACGCCCCGTCCTCAGCACCTCCACAAAGCCCGGCACGACGCGCACCACCGGCTCCAGCAACGGCAGCCGGCTGTGAAATTGGCTCCCACCTAGGTTCCCTAACCCCCGCAGCACCTGGGCGAAGGCGTCCAAGTTGCCCAACAACGCCACAAACGCCCCACCAACCAGCCCCCAGCCAAGCCCCTGCCGCCAGAAAGGATGATGACGGCCAGCCGCGCTGAGCCGGCTGAGCCCTGCCGGCGCCAGATTGTACACCACGCTGAACGCGCCGGCAAAGGTCAGGGCAAAGAGCGTCGGCACCGCCAGGTTAAACGCCACCGAGGGCGCGATCCCCGTCAATTTGATGAGCACGGCTACCAGATACTGTCCATAGTAGTAGTAGTTGATGTAACCGCCCGCGAAATAGGGATCATAAGGTGGAAAATACGGGCTGCGCAGGATAGCGTTGAGGAAGGCGAACTCCATGAACTTCTCGCCGCCGTTCCAAGGTTGCCACAGGTCGGGGTTGCCTAGCCTGATGAGAACGAACAAAAGGAACGCGCCGCTGAAGATGGCCTCGTTCGCCACGAGAAGCCCACGTTGGGCGCGGAGGAAGGCGCGCATCTCCGGCCAGCGCCGCCGGACCAACCACGCCGAACAGAGCGTCACCACCAAGGCCGCCAACAGCAAGGTGGAGAGCCTGTTCTGCATCAGCCGCAGGCTTGCCAGCAGCCAGTTGATGTAGGCGATGGACAATATCCCCAACCCGCGCGCAAAGACGTAGCCGCGCTCGCGCAGGTTGCCGAAGACGACGAAGGTGATCGGCCAGGCGATCAACCCGACGCCCAAGAGGACCAGCCACCAAAACACCACCGCGCCCACCGTTGACCGCGAGAGCGGGTTCCAGCGAAAATCGTTCACCACAGGAAGGGTATCTACAGGCTGGTCCAGGAGAAGGGTTTTACCGCCTCGCCCGCGCGAGGCCGGCCCAGGCTCGCGCCTGGGGCTGAGCGACGGAAGCCCCGGCAAACTGATCCGTTCAAAGATGGACGCCGGGCCGGTGTCGCCTGGGATCGCCTCCTTCCACGAATCGCCCAAGAGGGCCTGCCATTCCTCGTCGCTCAGGTCGCGCACCTTGCGGAAGATGAGGACGCGAGGATGGTCGTACAGGGTGAAACTCTCATCGGCCTGGTGATCGAGGAAGGTAAACGGCCCCAACGTAGGATATGAGGTGATCTCCGCCGCCAACTCAAAGCCCAGTTTGCCGGCGAAGAGCAACTCGTAGTATTTGATGGTCATCGGGTAGCGCCGGGGCAGGTTATCCACCGCGCCATAGATGCGCTTGCTGGAGAAGGTGAGGTAGTCGGCCTTACGCAACGTCTCTTTCATCAACTGGAACTTTTGCGCCGTATCCTCTTCAATGGCCCCCCAGGCTATGACGCGGTAGCCGCGCTCCCCGGCGTTGGCGCGAGGCTCCGGCAAGGAGAGGGGCAACGGGTCGTCCCAATACTCCCAAACCAACGTGCTGCCGTCGGGCACGTTCTGGTATATCCAACGGGAGGCCTGAACCCAGGTGTGCGGCCGGGTATAGATGGCCATGAAAGCCAAGGCCCAAAGGGCCGTCCCTACCAGGACAAGCCCGGCCACGACGGGCACTGCCCGCGCGACGAACGGTTTGTACGGCTCCGATGCCCTCCAGACGCGCTCACCCCACGCGCGCAGGCTTCCCCACGCCGTCGTCGGTGCAGCCTCCCCCTCGGGTGCAGGCTTCCCCTTCGCCGTCGCCCACTCCCAGGCGAGAACGAGCATCCCCGCGCCTAAAAGGGAGAAGAGCGGGATCAGCGGGAGCATGTAGCGCATGAACTTGACCATGAAGAGCCCGGTCAAACCAAAGTAGGGCACCACCCAGGCGAGGATCGCCCATTCCTCCGCCTTCGCCTTGCCCAGCAGCGCCCGACCGATGGCCCATCCCAGGCCGGCAAAGGCCAAGATGCCGAGGGGCCACCCCATGCCCCAGCGCACCTGCTGCTCTATGTGGTACAGGAACGGGGTGGTGCCGCGATACTGTCGGGTATATGGGAAGTCGGCGATGCCGCGCACCATCGCGCCCTGTTCTTCAATGACGGAAAGCCTGAACGCCTTCCAATCTAGGATGGCAAAGGGGGAAGTCACGGCGAAGGCAAGGAACGCGGCCGACAAGGCAACGAACGCCAATCGCAGGGCTTGGGCGAGGGGAGGGTATCCTGCGTCGGGAGCCACGCCCCTGCGCGGCCTCAGCCACCACACGGCGGCCCCCACGAGAAACGGGGCCAAGATGGGCAGCGCGCTGAACTTGGAGGAAATGGCCAGACCCGCGCCCGCGCCCGCCAGGAGCGCGTCCTTGGGCCTCCCCTCCTGCACCATGCGCACCGCGCCGTAGACTGAGAGCAGGATGAAAAAGGTCGCTACAGGGTCAAAGGCGTAGAAATGGCTCAGTTGTATCTGGATGACGGTGAAGGCGCTGAAGGCCGCGGCCAGCAACCCGGCCGCGCGCCCATACACGCGCTTGCCCAAAAGGTAGACGAGAAAGACCGTGCCCGTGTCCAACAGCGCCGAGAGCACGCGCCCCACCAAGGGATAGCCGTCATACGACGGCGCCTGCGCCATGAACCGCACCCAAGAGGCCGGCAGGCCCAGCGCCTCGGCCAACGGACTGAGCGCTTGCAGAAGGCTGGCCACGGCCATCATCAGGTAAAGGGGCAAATGGCCATAGGCGAACCTGCGGATGCGGTACTCGCCGGCGCTTTGGCTCTCCTGATAGTTGTAGAGGGGGTTAATGGTCGTGTTGTGAGGCTGTCGCAGGGCCTCCAGCCAATTGCGAGGCCAGCGCAGGTCGGTCGCGACCATCGTGATCCAGCGCTCGTCCGGATGGACATGGTGGTTATCGTCCCAATTGACATGGAACAGCCGCAGCGCCAACGCCGTCAGGATGATGGCGCCCAACAAGAGGCGCGGCGCCCATGCGCGCGAGCGAGCAGTGGTGAGTACACGTGGGAAGGTGGCCTTCCGCGGCAGGGTCGGGATCTCTGCGACGCCGCTGAATTGGCTATCCTGCAAGGTTGCCTCCCTTAGCCGGTGAGGGCCCAGGCTTCGCCTGGCTTCAAGGTCTCCATTATAGCATCCCGCCTTGATCGCCGCAAAACGCCCCATCATCCGAGCCTCATCACCGCTCGCGCGGCCAGTTCGGCAGGAGGTACCGGATCTGATAGGACCGAGGGACGGGCTCCAGAAGGTAGACGTCCACCCAACGATACCAGTCTACCAACTTATCGTCGTCGTAGCCTAGGTCAATGCGCCGACCGATGATCGCCCCGCCGGTATCCCCCACGAAGCCGACGCCGTAGCCGGGCACGTAGACGCTGGAGCCGAGGTTGATGACCCGAGGATCAACCGCCACGATGCCGCCGCGCATCGTCAACCCTAGCCGCGTCTGACCGTAGTGCGGATCCGAAGGCGAGACCCCTGCCGTGGAAGCAGAATAAGACGTGGCCAGCATCCGTATCTTGCGCCAGTAGCGGAACGTACCGTCCGGAGTTACCAACTCCCGCAACACGATCTTGCGGCCGTAGGCGATGACTTTCGTGATCGGCTCCTGCGCTACCCAAACGTCTTCCAGGGTACGGCTAACCGGCTGACCATCCTCATAGACAACCCGATAGCGCCACTTGGTAATCCCTTCCGCGCCTTCTCTGACAACCCTTTGCCGATCTATCTCCAACTCATCATCCGGTTCCAGAACGGTATCGTAAGGCACAGCCTCTTGCTCTATCTCAATGGCTTCCCGCACGCGGGTCACGCGAATTGTCATGTTGTCTTCTACCGACTCAGAGAGCGCCGGCGTGACCCTATCCAATCCTACCAGCGCGAGCCCGTGCTCCGCCAGCGCCGCGGCCACCGTCTTCTGGCGTGTGCGCGTACGGAAGGCGCGCCCGTCTGCCACAAGCACAATGGAGGTAGAGCGCTGGATCACCACATGCATCCCATCCACCACGCGGCTTTCCAGGCCGGGCCTAACCAGATCTCCCAGATACAAAACGATCCCCTCGGCGCGCAGCGCCTCACCGACGGTCGGCGCGGTAGTATAGATGGTGAAGGGGAGGCCTTCATCCTGCACCGTCAGCCTGACGGCACGCTGAACTTTCAAGGTCAGAGGGATTGGTTCCTTTCCGGCCCATAGACGCCCCTGAGGAACGCGTGATGAGACGCGGGAAGGCACAGGCGCAGGGGGAAGGCGCGTCTCCGGCGTAGCCGGCTCACCATCCAACCACAGCCTGTCGTAAGCGTTCACCTTTAAGCCAGCGTCCGCCAGCACGCCTTGCACCGTCTCGGCCCAAGTAGGAACCTCCCACCGACGGCCATCCGCCTCCATGACGACCCGGCGCGCGCGTTGGACGGTGATCACCATCCCCGGAGATAAAGCCGCGGAAGCGTCAGGAGAGAGGCGGTCCAAAGGCCCCAGGCGGAACCCTACGTCATCCAACAGTTGACCGACGTTCGCGCGATGGGTGCGGAACTGCCCGGCTTCCCCGTCTACCGTCAGGGTTACCACTGTGCCCGAGCGGCCGTATCCCCAGATGGCCGCGGCCACCACGAGGGCCGTGAGCGCCCCACAGAGCAAGCCGCGCAGATGCAGCACGTAGCGCGCGACCCTATAGGCAGAAGTGCTGAGTGCCAATGGAATCGGCGGTTTCCTCGTGGGATTCTGACGTAGCAAATGGTCGGTCGGATGCCATTCTACCCGAAAGCGCCCTCCTGGTCAACGGCCGGACGTCGCGCCACGATCCCCGAAGCCATCTCCTTGCCCGGCCGACCATCGTGATGATCCAGCATCTCCCATCCCGCGAAGAGCCTTTGCAGTTCCCCCGCTTCCAGCAAATATCGGGGTTGGATCTCGGGCCTCAGCGTGCGGATGGCCTGATTGAAGGTCTCGTAAACCAGAAGGCCACCCGGACGCAGCGCCGCGCGCAGGTCCGGGATCAGCCGCCGTTCCAGGTAATAGAAGACGACGATCAGATCATAGGCCGCCCCGGGAAGCCTGTAATCATCTAGGTCGGCCTGGATGAAGCGCACCCGCAGGCCGCGCCGGGCTGCCTCCTCACGGCCACGGGCCAACGCCACACCGCTGATGTCCACTGCGTCCACTTCGTACCCCTGTTCCGCCAACCACAGCGCGTTCTGCCCCCAACCACAAGCCAGATCCAACGCGCGCCGGCCCCGCCCAGCCAACAGCTCCCGGTGTTCGGTCAGCCAATCGTCCGGTGGCGGATACGGCTGCTGCGCCCGCTCCGCATAACGGGCATCCCACCGCTCGCGATCCGTCTTCATATAGGCGCAGTGTAACATCCGGTGGTCTGGCTGTCAACCATGCTGCATCACGCCTCGGCAGGTCAACGCGCCTTAAAGCCAGGCCGGGCTTTGACAAAGGTTTCCCCGCATGATATATAGTTTCAAGACACCTGGGCAAGTAGCCGGTCACCAACGAGCATGGGCGAGGTTTCATGGCTCAGCGCGCAGACCCTAGCCGAATGTCGCGCGGCGCGCTATCGGCAAAGGCCATCCCTGCGGGTTCGTAACGAGGAAGAGGCGCTGGCGTTCCTCAACGACGTAGGGCTCTGTCTCCTCTTCTCCGCGCAAGACGTTGAACTCCCTACCCTATGGGGAGCCATCAGCGGCAGCGATCGGGACCTGGCAGAGGACCGCTACGATGAGGCCCTCGGCTGGGCCTGGGAGTGGAAGGACACCTTGGCGGTCGCGGGGCGCATCCTCTACGGCAAATACCTGCGCAAGAAACCCGTTTTCATCTCCCTGGACCTGGTGCCCCATTTCTATGCCCTCTCCGGTAACTACGGTGAATTGGACGATTACCTGGAAGAGTATCGCGAGGGGCGCTTAAGCGACGAGGCACGACGGGTCTATGAGGCGCTGCTGGAGCACGGCGCGCTCCCGACCAGCCGCCTGCGGCGCGAGGCAAGGCTCTACGGCCACGATCTGGCCTCCCGCTTTGAACGCGCGCTCACCGAGTTGCAAATGGGGTTCAAGATCGTCAAGGTGGGCATCTCCGATGCGAACCGCTGGAAGTATTGTTATGTCTATGATCTCTTCCTGCGCCGTTTTCCGGAGCAGGCAGCCGCAGCCCGTTCCATCCACAGCACCGAAGCCATGCGCACCATCCTCCGCCGCTACCTGTCCACCGTCATCGCGGCGACGCCGGAGCAAATCGTTCGGCTCTTCGGCTGGGAACCCTGGCGGCTGGAGCAAATCGTAGCGCGGCTCGCGCAGGAGGGGATCATCCGCCAAGGCGTGCAGATAGAAGGCCTGCGAGGCGACCATCTGATGTTGACCGCAGAGGCAGGATAAGATTGCCTGAGGGCAAGCACCGACATTTGCGCCGTCAGCAAATTATGCTATACTGACCGCGTCGGCAACCAGGCCGACACTGATCCGGCAACGTCGAAACGACTCTGTAGCCTGGGAGGAACGTATGAGCACCCGCACCGCGAAGTTAATCCTGGCCTTCAGCCTGATGGGGCTGTTGATCGTCGTCGGTGTCGCCTCTGTGGCGATGAGCGCGCGCGAAAGTGAGGCGGCCGCGCCAGCCGCGAGCAGCCAACAGCAGGAGCGCATCCACGTCGTCCAGCGAGGGGAGACGCTGGCGATGATCGCCCGTCGCTACGGCGTCTCCATGAACGCGATCATCCGGCTTAACGGCATCCGCAACCCTAACCTCATCTACGTTGGCCAGGTGCTGCGCATCCCTGGCCCGGCGGCCACGCCGACGCCAACGCCCTCGCCCACCCATACCCCCGCGCCGCCGACGGCGACGCCCGTGGCCAGCCTATGCCCGCCGGCAGAAGCCATCATCATCCAGAGCCCCACCCAAGGCCTGACGATCACGAGCCCTGTAACCGTTACGGGGCTCGGCTCCGGCTTTGAGCAGCAACTTACGGTGCGCATCCTAGATGAGACGGGCGCAGAGATCGGCAGCGGCACCGCCTTCATCGGGGCCGAGCCTGGTCAGAGCGGCCCTTTTACCGGCACCGTTACCTTCACCGTGCCCAGCCGCGCGCAGGTGGGGCGTATCCAAGTGTTCAGTGTAAGCCCACGCGATGGCGCGATAGAGCACTTGTCGTCCGTCTCCATACACCTCGCCGCGCAACGCCCGGCCATGCCGGAAAGAGCCGCGACCCCTACCCCAGAGGTGAAAGCGTCGCCCACCCCTTCAGAACTGGAGACCTTGATCGCGGCGGTGAAGGCCGCGCTGGAGTCTAAAGACTACCCCACCCTCCAGGCAGCCATGCCGGAAGACAACTTCGTCATCGGATTCTACCTGTCCGAAGGCCGAAGCCTGACGCCAGCGCAGGCCATAGAGGAAATGCGCCTGAACTACCTGGGGCCCGGCGCCGTGAAGGTGGACACGAGCAAGGACGCCTTGCGCCTCTTAGGCGATCGCGCCTCCTTCGGCGCGACCGTACGCGCGGTGGTCTTCTCCACCGGCTGGGGCCAGCAAGCCAAAGATGACGGCTTCCTCATCTTTGAAGAGATGGAAGGCCACATCTACTGGAGCGCGATGCTCTACGTGCGCGATGAGACGCGAGACTATTAGTTGACACCCCTGCCGTTTGTGATATACTGAACAACATACAGGCGGGTTCACGCGGAGCTTACGCGCTTTATCCTCTCTTGTGATCCGCCCTCCATAGCCCGCTAAGGCATGGAGGGCGTTTCTGCGCCTGCCGGATGCTGACGCGCATCATAGCCAAAGCCAGCGATTTGTGATAGAATCAACAATATGGAGGAGGTTAACGACCTATGGAGCAACGAAGTTTCTACTTGCCGACCATGAACACTTATCAGCAAGCTCAGACCGCTGCTTACGCGTTGCGGGCTTTGCCGGGGGTGGTGGATGTGCTGGCCAGCGCGGTCTTGCATCAGTTGGTCGTCCAATATGACGAATCTCGGATTTCTCCTACGCTCATCACCCAGGAACTGACGGGATTGGGCTTCATGCCCCTCGCACCTGGCGACCAGACTGCAGAGTTGGGAACGCTCGCCGTTTCTGATCAAGGTTGAAGGCAATGCGGCTCTCAGAACAGGAGGAGATCCCCGATGATCGCGAAAGGAGCGAAGTACGATCGCACGGCGGAGCTGGATATAGATCGCAAGGCAAGACGACGCATCCCTCGTCAGCCGGTTCCTAAGCGCCCTCCGGAAGAGCGGATCAAAGATTTTGAGCCCACCTACATCGGTTACAATGAGGAAAGCGCGCGCCTAGAGGCGGAACGGTGCGTGCAATGCCCTTATCCGCAGCCGTGCATGTCGGCTTGCCCCTTGCACAACGACATCCCGCGCGCCATGTGGCTCATCGCCCAGGGCGATTTCATCGGCGCGGCCAACGTCTATCGGGAGACGAGCAACTTCCCGGAGATTTGCGGGCGTGTGTGCCCACAGGAGGTCTTGTGCCAGGGCCATTGCGCGACCGGTAAATCTACCGACCCGGTCTATCTTGGCAAATTAGAGAGTTTTGTGGCAGACTATCAGCGACGAATGCTCGGCGGTTTCCCGATTCCAGAATTGGCCCCGCCTAGCGGGCATGCGGTGGCCGTGGTAGGTTCCGGCCCGGCAGGCCTAGCCTGCGCCGAGGAATTGGTGAAAAGAGGGCACGCGGTGACGGTCTATGAGGCCATGCCGCGCCCTGGCGGGCTTCTCTTTTACGGCATCCCTCGCTTCAAACTGCCGAGGGACATCGTCTTGGAGAAGATCAAATTCCTAGAGGAGCTGGGCGTGCGCTTCGTGTGCAACACACGCGTAGGGCGCGACATCACGATCCCGCAATTGCTGGAGCGCTACGAGGCAGTGTTCTTGGGCACGGGGACAGGCGTCGGCGCGAAGATGGATGTCCCGGGTGAAGACCTGCAAGGCATCTACCAGGCTTCGGATTTTCTGATGAGGGTCAACCTGCCGCCGGAGTACCTGCCCGAGGACATGCGGGGGCCGTTGCAGGTGGGGCCGAGGGTCGCCGTCATCGGCGGAGGCGACACGGCGATGGACTGCGTGCGCTGCGCCTTGCGCTTGGTGTTTAATCGGGATTGGGGAAACGGCATAGAGCCCAGCGTGACCTGCTACTACCGCCGCACCGAGGCGGAGATGCCCGGCAAGGTAGAAGATCGCACCTTCGCCCGCGAGGAGGGCGCCAGGTTTGAATGGCTCACCGCCCCCGTCCGCTTTCTAGGCGACGAGCAAGGCCGCGTGCGAGCGATGGAATGCATCCGGATGCAGTTGGGTGAACCCGACGCGTCAGGCCGCCGCCGCCCTGTCCCCATCAAAGGCTCAGAGTTCATCGTAGAGGTGGACACGGTCATCCTGGCCTTAGGCTACTGGCCCGATCCGATCTTGGGCGAGACGACGCCAGGGCTAAAGACCCAGAAATGGGGCCTCATCGTGGCCGACCGGGAGACCGGAGAGACCTCTGTGCCGGGCGTGTACGCGGGGGGCGATAACGTCTCCGGGCCCGATCTGGTGGTGACGGCGCAAGCCGCCGGGCGTCGCGCGGCCGCCGCCATCCACGACTACCTATCGCGCCTGTCCCAGCCTGCGGAGCCGGAGCAGCAGCGCGCAGGGATGTCGGAGACGACGGAAGCCCACAACGGCTAACGCGAGGCCGCGGCAAGGTGCATAGGCATCCCAAATGAGGTGATCCATGAGGCGCTACAGTTTGTTGGATTCGTTCATCGGCGAGCCCAACCCACAGATGGAGGGAATGGACGCGATGGGCTCCGGCCAGGACGCGATGGAGTTGCCCGTCCTCGGGGGCAAGGTAACGATCATCGTGCCCTCGCATGTGTCCGATTCGGAGGTGGTGCAAAGCGACTTCCTGGGCGGGCGCACCCCTTGGGAGATTGAGTTGGTGCTGGAGCATGGGATGCGCCTGACCTTGTGGCTGCCGCACGGCCCCACCGCCGCCGACCTGCGCTGGCAAAGTAAAGTGGACGCCGGTTCGGCCCAGGGCCGCTGACCGACGGCTTGCGCCAACGTGGCGGGCAGGAGCCGCTCTTGCTCGCCACCTCGCCCCGACAGATCACTCAACGCGGAGGAGAAACTGAGGTCCCATGACAGCCACCATCATTGACGGTCAGACCGTCGCCGCGGAGATACGCGCACACATCAAAGATGAAGTCACCGCCTTGAAGGCGCGCACGGGCATAGTGCCCGGCCTCGCCACCGTCCTCGTGGGCGACAATCCCGCCTCGCAAACCTATGTGCGGATGAAGGGCCGCGCCTGCGAAGAGGTGGGAATGCGCTCCGTTGGCCATAAACTACCGGCCACTGCGACGCAAGAGGAAGTAGAGGGATTGGTACGCCAACTGAACGCGGACCCAAGCATCCACGGCATCTTGGTGCAACTGCCGCTGCCGGGGCACCTCAACGAAGAGGCCATCCTGGGTGCCATCGGCATTGACAAAGACGTGGATGGCTTTCATCCGGTCAACATCGGGCGGTTGGCCATGAAAGGGCGTGAGCCTCTTTTCGTGCCCTGCACGCCTGCAGGTTGCATCGCCCTACTGGATCACGCGGGCGTGAAGATTGAAGGGGCGCGAGCCGTCGTCCTGGGCCGCAGCAACATCGTCGGCCTTCCTGTGAGCCTGCTCCTCATCGGACGCAACGCCACCGTAACCGTCTGCCACTCCCGCACGCGAGATCTCCCTTCCGTCACGCGGGAAGCCGACATCCTGGTGGCGGCCATCGGCAGGCCGCAGATGGTACGCGGCGATTGGATCAAACCGGGGGCTGTCGTCATTGATGTAGGAGTGAACCGGGTGGACGACCCCACGAGCAAGAGCGGTTATCGGCTGGTGGGGGATGTAGCCTTTGATGAGGCGAAGGAGGTCGCCTCGGCCATCACGCCGGTGCCGGGCGGCGTGGGGCCGATGACCATCGCCATGCTCCTCCAGAACACGCTGCGGGCGGCGAAATACAAGTTAGGCTGAAAGCGATTCCCCTCTCACGATTAGGTAGCGGAGAGCCGCTACCTAATTTTTTGAACGAGCCCATGCAGTCGTGTATAGGTGTGATATAATGCTGGCACCCTAATTTTCTTTTCAACGAGGGCAAACAAAAGCGTGAACGAGACATTGCCTACGAGCGACATGCTGACCAAGGCAGCCGCGCGCCAGCAGGCCGAACGGGAAAAGCGGCTGGTTTCGCTGGGCTCGGTGTTGGTGGCCGTGCTCCTCACCACATTGAAGATCCTCGTGGGGATCCTCACGGGGAGCCTCGGCATCCTCTCGGAGGCAGCCCATTCGGGCCTTGACCTGGTGGCGGCGGCTACGACCTTCTTTGCGGTGCGCATCTCCGGCCGACCGGCAGACCCCGAACACACCTACGGCCACGGGAAAGTGGAGAACCTCTCCGCGCTGTTTGAAACGCTTTTGTTGCTGGTAACTTGCGTCTGGATCATCTACGAGGCTGTGCAAAGGCTTTTCTTCAAGAACGTGATCGTAGAGGCCAGTTTCTGGGCTTTCCTCGTGATGCTCATCTCCGTGATCATCAATTTCTTCCTGTCCCGCGCGCTGGCGAAAACGGCCAGGAAATACCAAAGCCAGGCGTTGGAAGCCGATGGTCTGCATTTCGCCACCGATGTCTGGTCTTCAGGCGTAGTCATCGTTGGGCTCTTCTTCGTGCGCCTGTCAGAGTGGCTTGGCCTGGAATGGCTGGCAAAGGCCGACGCCCTGGCCGCGATGGTCGTGGCTGCGATCGTCGTCTATGTGAGCCTGCAACTGGGCAGGAGGACCGTCCTCGCCCTGGTGGATGGCGTGCCGACAGGGTTGCGCGACGAGATCGCGCGCGCGGCTAAGGTGCCAGGGGTGGTGGAAGTGAAACAGGTGCGCGTGCGGCGCAGCGGGCCAGAAGGGTTTGCCGACCTCACGATCACCGTAAGCCGTGAGACCTCTCTGGAGCGAGCGCACGAGATCGCTACCGCCGTGGAAACGGCGGTGCGCGAAGCGTTGCCCGGGGCTGATGTCGTGGTGCATGTGGATCCCGTGCAGTCTAAAGACGAAGGGATCTTGGATGCCATACGCCTGCTGGCTGCCAAGCACGGCCTGAGCGCTCACAGCCTGCGCATATACGACGTATTAGGTGGGCTTTCGCTGGAGATGCACCTGGAATTGAGCGACTCGTTGAGCGTTGCCGAAGCCCACGACCAAGCCGCTTCGTTTGAGCAGGCGCTGCGCCAGGCATTCCCCAACGTTAAACAGGTCGTTACCCACTTGGAGCCGGCAGGGGACACGGTGGCGACCCACCGGGCCATGTTGGCCGATGAAAGACAGGCCTTACAAGTTGTGCATGAGGTGTCGGCCGAGATGGGCTTGCGCTGCGAGCCTCATGACCTTACGGTGCGCCGTGTGGGAGGGGACCTGGCCCTGTCGTTTCACTGCACGGTGGATGCCAACGCCTCCATCACGGACGCGCACACGCTCACCGAGCAGGTGGAGCGCGCGTTGCGCGCTCGGCTTCCGCATCTGAGCCGGGTGGTGATCCACATTGAGCCGCCCGGCGCCGGGGAGACTTAACGTCGCGCCACGCCTGCTCCGAGCCGATGCCTTCCCGCTTCATCATGCTCCAGGAGGTTAACCTTCACCATGAACGATCGCGAGCGCATCCTGACCCTCTTGCGTGGCAACACTCCCGATCGCGTTCCTTGGTTCGGCGACCTGGACTGGTGGGCTTACGGCATGGAGAAACGCGGCGAAACGCCGCCGGGCTTCCGCAATAGCGAGGCGTACTTCCAGTTATATCGGGACCTGAGGGTTGGCTTTTACCTGCAAGGATACGAGCCGTTCCAGGCCGTGTACGACGAGTCGGTGCAGATCTCAGAGGAGACGCAAGGAAACCGCCGCCGGCGTACCGTCCATACTCCCGTAGGGACGATCAGCGAGGAATGGACCTACCTGCCGACTTCGTTCGCCGAGGCCCCGACGGCCCGCTTCATCAAGTCGCCTGCCGACCTTCCTGTTTTTCGGTATTGGGTTGAGCACACCGAGTATCGGCCTTTGTACGACGAGGCTGAGCGGCGCTATGGGTTGATCAAAGACCTGGGCGTCGTTCTCTGTTACCTTCCCAAAAGCCCTTTCATGCAACTGGTCGTCTACATGGCCGGCATCCGCACGGTGGTAGACCTGTGGGACGAAGCGCGCGGGGAATTGGAAGAGACCTTGGAGGTCCTAGAGCGCAAGACGGACGAAGCCGCAGCCATCGCCGTGGCATCGCCCGCCGAGTGCCTGATGATACCGGAGAACCTCTCGGCAGAAGTGGTCGGCCCTAGATTCTACAACCTGTACATGCACCCCTACGAGGAGAAATGGACGCGGCGCATCGCCGAGGCAGGCAAACACTCTTTCATCCACATGGACGGGACCTTGCGTGGGCTGATCGGCCACGTGGCCCGATCCGGCTTTCAGGTGATAGAGGCGGTAACCCCCGCGCCCGTCGGCGACCTCACCTTCCCTCAGATGCGAGAGATGGTGGGGCCGGAGACGATCTTGTGGGGCGGGGTGCCAGGGGTTTACTTCACCGATGGGATAGACGACGCCGAGTTTGAGCGGCTGATCCGCGAGGTGCTACAAGAGATGACGCGCGCGCCGCGCTACGTCTTGGGGGTGGCCGACCAGGTGCCGCCCAACGCGCTCCGTCGCCGCATAGCGCGCGTGGTGGAGTTGGTAGAACGCTACGGCACATATTAGCCGACAACAGGATGAAGGGCCTTCGCGCCCCGCTCCGTTCAGGCCAGCCTCAGATTCGCCACCACATCTAAATCCCATCCCGCGCGATCGCCTCGCAGGTAGCGGTAATGCCCCGCGCAGGCCACCATGGCCGCGTTATCGGTGCAGAGGAAAAGAGGCGGGACCGAGACAGGGATGGAGAGGCGGGTTCGCATCTCCTGCCGCAGGGTCGCGTTCGCGGCCACGCCGCCACACACGCAAACGTGCCGCGCCCCGGTGGCCATCGCCGCCTGCCGCGTCTTCTCCACCAAGACATCCGCCACCGCCCACTGAAAACTCGCGGCCAGGTCCCTGACCTTGACCGGATCCAGCGGCCTGGCATCTTGCTGTACCAAGCGCAGGACCGCTGTTTTCAGCCCGCTGAAACTGAAGTCGTAGGTCCCCGGCAGCCACGCGCGCGGCAGGGGAAAGGCCGTGGGGTCGCCCCCCTCGGCCGCGCGCTGGATGGCCGGGCCGCCGGGGTAACCCAGGTTCAGCAGACGCGCCACCTTGTCAAAGGCTTCCCCTGCCGCATCGTCCAACGTCCCGCCTAGGCGCTCGTAGGTGCCATGGTCGCGCATCAGCACCAGCTCCGTATGCCCGCCAGAAACGATGAGGAGAAGCGCCGGGAGTTGGGGCAGCGCGTAGGCCGCCGGGTTCGCACCGGAGGGTACCTCTAGCCAGTTAGAGTAGACGTGTCCCTCCAGATGGTTGACGCCGATGAGAGGGAGCCCCCGCGCCCAGGCGATCGCCTTCGCAACATTGACCCCCACAAGGAGGGATCCCGCCAGGCCCGGGCCGCGCGTGACGGCCACCGCAGTCAGATCTTGCCAGCCGACGCCCGCCTCACCCAGGGCCTGACTCAGCACGGGGAGGATGGTTAAGATGTGCTGACGGCTGGCAACCTCTGGAAAGACGCCACCGTACCGGGCATGAAGCTCCATCTGGCTGGCGACGACGTTGGCAAGGATGTGGCGACCTTCTTGCACCACCGCGGCCGCCGTCTCATCGCACGAGGTTTCAATGCCAAGGATCAGAGTCATGGGATGCACAAACGCTGGCCAACATAAATGAAGTTCACATTGCGGATACGATTGGCAGAAGCGAGGGCCGCGACCGTGATGCCGTGCGAACGCGCGATCCTCGCCAACGTATCGCCTCGTTTCACCACATAGGTTGCGCGGCAGGCAGGCGAGGTCTCCGTCCCCTTCAACGTAACCTGCACCGTGACCATGTCCACCGGCCTACCATCCGCGCCGCTGGTAGCGAAGACATCTATGTAGCCGACCTGGGTAGCGGTCACCGTGTACGGTACGGTGATGGTGAAAGGCTTGTATTCGCCCATGGCGGCCAACCCGCGGCCGGAGCCTACAACCCGCCAACGACTGTCGCGCACCTGTACAATGACCAATCCCTCAAAGGCATTGCCCAGGCCCGTTACAGTGATGGGGCTGCCCACCTGTTGACCCTGTTTGGGCCCGCTGAGGATGATCTGCGGAGAAGGGTCAGGGATCACAAGCCGTTGGCCCACGTAGATAAAGTTGGGATTGCGAATCTTGTTCGCCGAGACGATCTGAGAGACCGTCACGCCGTGGTTGACCGCGATGCGGTAAAGGGTATCCCCCGGGTGAACGATGTACTGCACAACCGGCTTCTCGTCGGGCGCGGTGGGCGCTTGGGCTGCCGCCGGGTTGATGCCTAAAAGGCCGACCAACAACGCGCTCCCCGCCGCCAACCTGACCAACAGATTCTTCATACGCACCCTCCTGATCTCTTTTTCTGACGTCGGCTCTTTAGCCGAATGACTCCCACTTGGAAGAAGTCCGCTCCAGAAGCTCTATCAGAACACCGTGAGCGCCTTTCGGATGGACGAAGGCGATGCGGCCATGCGCGCCGCGTTGAGGGGCCTCATTGATCAGAGGGACGCCTTTCGCTCGCAGTTCCGCCATGGCCACCTCAATGTCATCCACCTCCAGACAGATGTGATGAATCCCTTCGCCTCGCCTCTCCAAGAAGCGGGCTACGCTGGAATCGGGCGTCGTCGGCTCCATCAGCTCTATCTCCACGTCGCCGACGGGGAGAAAGGCAACCCGCACCGCCTGTTCTGGAATCTCCTCCGCGTGAACGGCTGCAAGCCCTAGCGCGCCCTCGTAGG
>DAOTYP010000251.1:0-18134 GCA_034434975.1 Anaerolineae bacterium
CCCATTGAGATCACCGTAGAGTTCGCCTGGAGCGGCAAGGCCGATCGCCTGGCCCGCGTCCCCGGCGTGCGGCGGCTGCACGCGCGCATCGTGTCGTGGACGATCAAAGATCCGCGCGACATCTATCGCTGGCCTTCGGACTCCTGGAGGCCGACCGGCTGATTCCCCTCAATTGTGAAACGCCTCTATCCCGCGCCTATCGGTCGCGCTGCCTCAGGAATCCGCGGCCGGGGTCGGCGCGCCCTCCGTCGGCATAGTCGGCATAGGAGGAAGGGATGGCGGCGCATCGCCCTCATCGGGCGTGGGCGACGCCGTCGGCATCGGGGGGACAGCGGTGGGGGTCTCCGTCGGCGCAGGGGTCGGCGTCGGGGTGAAAGAGGCCGGAGCTTCCTTCGGCGTAGGCGTCCAAGTTGGCGTGGCCTCGGCTCTGAGGAGGGAGGAGGAGATGGTCAACGTCCACGTCGCGCTCCACGGCCCGTAGGCGGAGCAGCCGTTGGCTGTGTTCTGCCCCCGCACCCGCCAATGGTAGGTCCCAGGGGCCAGCGGCACCGACAGGGTGTACGAGGTGCCGGCGTAGAAGAAACTCCTCTCCGGGCTGGTGAAGTCGGCGTTGTTGTCTATCTGCACCTGGTAGCGGCTGGCGTTGCTTGCCGCGCTCCAACTGAAGGTGGGCCTCCCATTGGATGTAACCGTGCCGCTGACCGGCGATACCAAGGTCGGCGCAGCGGGTGTGGCGCAGATGGTCAGGGTGCGCGAGATGCTCCACGGCCCGTAGACGGAGCAGCCGTTGGCGGCGTTCTGCCCCCGCACCCGCCAATAGTAGGTATCGGGAGCCAACGGCACCGACAGGGTGTACGAAGTGCCGGCGTAGAAGAAACTCCTCTCCGGGCTGGTGAAGGTGGCGTTGTTGTCTATCTGCACCTGGTAGCGGCTGGCGTTGCTCGCCGCGCTCCAACTGAAGGAAGGCCTGGCGTTGGCGGTGACGCTTCCATCGGCAGGTGCAAGCAAAGACGGCGTCCCCGGCGCAGGGCAGGGAGCCCCCCACGTGATGACGAGCCTCGTCGCGCTCGCCGGGTCGTCGTCGTACACCTTGGGGTCGCGCGTGCTGGTCCCGCCCTCGGCATAGGTGATCAGGAGAACGAAGGTGTTGTCCCAGGCGCTGCCCGCGGCGGCAAGGACCTCGTTCAGCAGAGGGGCCAGATTGGGACTGGTGTATACCTGGCCGGGCGACCAGGTCGGCGCAGTGTAGGTGACGAACGCGCTCGTCTTCACCCGCTGAGAAGGCTTGTTAGCCGAGCAATCAAAGGTCACGGAAGTGGCCGTTTTTTGCGCGTAGAGGCGCGCGCTGAAGGGAACCGTCGCCGTGGTGTTGGCCGTCCACACCAAATGGGCCGATTGCACCGTCGCGGTAGCCGGCTTGGTGACGCTGGTGAAGCGGAAACCTGTGGTGAACGCCTGCAGGCTCCCCTTGCCGAACAAAGCCTTGTTGGTCGTACAATAGGTATCGTGATTGAACGCGTCGTCGGTGCTGGCGGCGATCTGGTAGGTCTGCGTGAGGCCGCTCGCCGTGAGGGTGAGGGCTTGCCTCGCGCCCGCCTGCCAGGTCGCGGTCTGGTTGGCGACGAGGCCGTTGAAGGTGAAGGTGATGACCCGTCCGCTCGCCGGTGGGTTCCCCGGCGGGTTCCAGTTGGGGTCGTCGCTCACGTTCAGGCTGTAAACCGCTTGCCCATTGTGGGTGAGGCTGGTGGTGGAGCCGCGCTCCACGCCGTTCACGTAGGCGCGGATGATCGTCCCGTTGGCGACGTCGGTCCCGTTCAGTTGCACGCGGCCATAGACGGTGAAAGGGAGCGGCGGCACCGCGCCCACCGGCGTCACGCCCAATAGGATGAAAAGGATGCCTACAGCAAGCCCACAGGCGGCGACGAAAAGCCTGCGCATAGCGTCCCCCCGGATGGGAGTCGTCGCTCTCATCCGACATGGTTTAGGGTAGTTTACCACAAGAAAAGCGAAACGCGAAAAACCCCTCCTAGGGCACCGTCCACGTCCCCGAGCCGGTCGCGTAGAGCCAGTACCCTCGCCTCGGCGTGAACTCCATCAACGTGTTGCCATACGGGATGTCCGCATCCCAACGTTGCCACGCGCCCGCGTCATAAGCCAGGGCGCGAGATACGGGAAGCCCCGACAGGGAAGCCTCCACCGCCTGCGCGACGCTCGCCGGATAGCCGACCAGGTTCCACCCCGCGCAGAGCGGGATCAAGGTGGAAGAGGGGAGCGCGCCCGCGATCGTCAAGGTTACAGGGGCCGTGGCTTTGATCCAAAGGCCCATCCGATGATCCACCGTGTTCAGGGTGCTTGTCCCGTCGCCCGGCCTGTAATATCTCCAGAGGCCGCCCGCGCAGTTGTCAAAGGCCCAGACCTCGGCGATGCGGCCCGCAGGCGTCGCGCCCGCCACCAAGTTGGCGAGGTTGCCGTCGGTCGGCTGCACCGGCAGCGAGACCAGGTTCCAGCCCGCGACCAGGGGCACCGAGGCCGGCCTCGGCGTGGGGGTGGGGGTAGGCGTCCTGGTGGGCGTCGGCGTGGGCGTGCGCGTCGGCGTAGGCCCCGCCGCCTTCACCTCCAGCCAGGCGGCGAAGGACAAATCCCCATCGCCCGCGTCGTACTGATGCACCTCTACGGCGAGGACGTTGGCGTCCGTCCCGCTCCGGAAAAGCCCCACAAACGGGCTCAAATCAAAGGCCTCAAACGAGGTTCCCTCATGGGATTTGCTCCCCGTAAGCCCGTTCTTGGTCACGTAACCGTAGGCCGGCCGGTCGTTGAAGGGCATGTTGTCGCTGCGGGCCACCAGGACGCCGTTCAGATAGGCCGCGAAGCCGTCGTCGTACTTGACCCACAAGGTTGCATCGGCGGGCGGAACGGCGGCCAGGGTGAAGCGGCGGCGGAAATAGTAGGTCGTTCGCCCCGAGGCGATGACCCGCGCCTCGTCGCCGTCGCCGAAGCCCAATTCGGCAGGGCCTTGCGACCAGGCGGAATCATTGTAGCCGACCTCGCGCCAGGCGGTACCCCGATCCGTGCCGGTATCGTCGTAGCGCCAGGTCGCGTCGGGGGGAATGACCTGGGTCATCCCCGCCTCTTTGCGCCGAAGGACGACATCGTCCAGCCAGACGCTCCCCGTCGTCGCCGCGCCGCGCGCGATGCGCAAGGAGACCTTGGTTTGCGTGATGCCCTGAGGGATCGTCAGGATGCGCGAGACGTAGAGCCAACTGCCGGCGGTGTTGGTTACGACCTGCTGGGTACGGTTGGTGGGGGTCGGGAAGGCGATGGGCGTCGGCGCGACATCCGCGATGACCAGGTCAACGGCCGTCAGCGGCGAGGTCACGGCGTTCAGCCCGTCGGCGCGAATGAACCCGCCGTAGACATACTGCGCCTCCGGCGTCACGCGCACCACGCGATCGGGCAGAGGGTTTGCGTAGTACGGCCTGTATTGGCTGAGGTGCAGAAAGCCCTGGACAGGGTTCCGGAAATCCACGCGGACGCTCCCCTGTCCGCGATGGTAAGCGGCGCCGTCGTGGGCCAGGCCGTAGCCGATGGCGGTGATGTTGCTGAGGATGAAATCCCAATGGGCCAGGTTGGCCTCCAAGCCGGGGTTGGTCAGGAGGTTGGCAGCCAGGCCCGTCTGCACGGCGAAGGGCGCGGATTTCACCTCGCCGCTGCCGGTTACCGCCCCGATCACATAGACGTACAGCGAGCCGTCGGCCAGGCCGTCATCGTCGTAAGAGGTCGCCCCGATGGGGCTTCCCGTGAGGAGGGTGAAGCCTGACTCCCCAGGCCCCCGGCGATAGACCCGATAGCCCGTCACGCCAGCAGGGTTGGCGACCCTCCAGGTGAGAGAGACGCTGCGGGGGCCCACCGTCGCAGCGAGGCCGCGCGGCTGCTGGTCGCTCCGATAAGGGAGGCGGCCCGTGTGGGCGGCATCGCGATGATGTTGCGACCAAAGGGTCTTCTCCGGGCGGCTGCCCGACGTGCGATAGGCGCGCACGTACCCATCCTCGCCGACAACGACCAGGTCCAGAGAGCCGTCGCCCTCCAGGTCGCCCACTGCGGCAGGCCCTTTGAAGCCGTTCATGTTGGAGACGACGACGGGCCAGCCGGCCACCGCCGAACCGTCCAGGTTCCAAGCGAAGATCCGACCGCCGCGCCCTTGTTTCTTGTGATCGTACGCGGCGAGGATGATCTCCGGCTCTGGGTCGCCGTCCACGTCGGCCACGACCGCCTCCGAGGCCATGTAATCGCCCAGGGATTGCGGCCAACCCGCGCGCTCGCTGAAGGCGGCCCCGTCCCACTGCAAGAAGTGGAGTTTCTTGTCGGTGGCGGGGGTGATGACCTCCGGCGCGCCGTCGCCGTCCACATCCACCAGCGCCGGCGTCAGTTCCGGGGCGTAGGTGTGGTAAGTATTGGCGATCTCGCCGTCGTAGTAAGGGCCGGGGAACTCCAGCGGCGTGCCCGCCATCCGCTCGCCGTAGGCGTCAAAGAGGTGAAGGCCGCGGGTGTGCTCCGGATTGGTGAAGGCCAGGTTGACCCACGCGGTCATCAAAACCTCATGCCTGCCGTCGCCGTTGAGGTCGGCGGCAACGGGGTGCGTGCCGTAGCCGTTGCCGCGGATCATGCCGACGTGCCCCCAGGCCCGAATGACGCTCCCATCCCCTCGCAGCGCGTAGTAGCGGTCGGCGTCGCTGTGCACCACCACGTCGTCCACGCCGTCGCCGTCCACGTCGGCGATGGCCGGGGTGGAGCCGAGGCCGAAATGATCGTAGAACGGGAAGCCGCTGACCAGGGTCCCATCCTCGCCGTTCCAGGCGTAGAGGAGGCCGTCGTAGGCTTCGTGGTCGTTGCCCGCCTCACCGGGGCCACCGGGGTTGCCGGGGCTTTGGCCGTAATCGTTGAAGTTGTAGCGGACGCTGACGGCGACCACGACCTCCGGTTTAGAGTCGCCGTCTATGTCGCCTACGGCGGCGGAGAAGCCGGGGTATTCTATCTCGCCGGGCTTGGGCGAGACGGCCCCGCCCGACACATCCTCGCCGATCTGCACCGCAGGGTCAGCGGGCAGAGGCGCCAAGTAGCGGGCATCGTAAACGGAGACGCAAACGCTTGTGCCGTCCAGGCAACGGTTGCGGTCCGCGTCGGCATCCAGGTTGCCGTCGTTGTTCAGGTCGCGCGGGTTCAGGCGAAAGGCCCAGAGGACGGAGCCGTCAGGGTTGAAGGCATAAACGTAGTTGTCGCCGTAGAGTTCGGTGATGGCGACGACCTCTAGCGCCGGGTCGGTATCCAGGTTGGCCACCGTTGGGCTGGCGCGCACGTGATGGTTGGGCGCGATGCTGAGGTGCTGCTGCAGCGTGCCGTCATGGTTGAGGATGTCCACGCCCTCGCCCAGGGCCGGCACGATCACCTCCAGCGTGCCGTCGCCGTCCACATCGGCCAAGGTTGGCCCCTTCGCGCCCAAGACGCCGGAAACGAAGACGGGGCCATACTGCCACAGCAGAACGGGCGCGGCAGCCGGCGCCGCGGAGGAGCGGGCAGGGCCTCCTCCCCAGATCGCCATGCCAACCAACCCCAGCGCGAGCAACAGAGCCCCAGCCGCCCGCGTGAGCCGATCTCGCGCTCGGCTCCCCTCGCGGCTAAGCCGCTCCCGAACGAGAAGATCGCTACGTTTCATGCCCATTCATGACCATCATACCCGATAGATGCCGCTCGGCCAATAGGAATTTTGGCGCAGTCGGCCTAGCGGCTCCTCGTCTGGACAAACGCCCGAAACCCGCCGAGGTTACGGTTACCTATCCCCGTGGCCGCGAAGGGAGAGCGGAACGAAGGCGAAAGCGGCCGGGGGACGATGCCAGCGGAGCAAAACCACGCTCCCCTCGTGTGCTTCCCGCCCGGCGGCATCCCATGCCGTCAGCCTTTCGCCGCTTGCCAGCACGTAAAGGCCTACCCTGAGTTCGTAAGCGCCGTAGGCGAACCGCGGGACGGCCAGATGGTGGACGCTGACCGCCCAATCGCCTGCGCGCCAGAGGCCTGTAGGGAGAAGATCGCCCCCCGGCGGCGCATCCGCCTGAGCAACGACCTCCCCGGCGCCATCTACCAGGTGCACGAAGACGTGAACGTCCTGGCTGGTCGGCAGGGGGCTCACGCTCTGCCAGGTGAGGGTCAAGGTGAGGGAAGCGCGGATAAAGGGTGGCTCTTGTGGTGCAAAGTCGGCGCTTCGCAGGCGGATGTTCCCCTCCGGCCCGAAGGCGAAAGCGGTCGGGTTGGTCAGCGGCGGAGGCGGCGCCGGCTGGGCCGGCGAGAGGCGCAGACGTCCGAAGATGACGCTCCCTCCCAACGGCCTCCCTTCGCGATCGTACACGGTCAACCCCTGCAGCGGCGCGTCCGGCGGGAAAAGGGCTACGCTCACCCGCCCCAACGAGGGAAGCGGCCCTGTGGGACGGGCGATGACCCGGGCCGTCTCCCGAAACAGGACGCCGGGCTCCCAGAAGGTCGTCGCGTACTTCCCCTGGCCCGGATAGGTGTTCAACATGCCGTAATCTTCCAGGCGCGGCCCCAAAAGGTGAATCCCCACGGTGTAGTTTTGGGAGGTGCGGGCAAGAACGCGCCAGTAGAGGGTGACGTGGACGACTTCCCCCGGTTTGACCTCCGACGGCTCCAACTCATAAGCCACCAGCTCGGCCACATCGGCGAAGCGCGCCTGGAGGGGCTGCGCGCTGGCGGGGATCTCCTCGGGCGAGAGAGGGCGAGGAAGGGCGTAGGCAGGCCGGATGTGCAGGTAAAGGGAGGCCAGGCTGACCGAGGCGAAGGTGATCCCTACCAGGGCCATCGCCGCTCCCTCTGCCTTGACGGGGAGGAGACGGGTGAGGCCGGCGGCGAAAAGGATGCCGAGCCCGCTGAGGGCAGGGAAGAGGTAACGCCCCGGCAGCCCCCCCGCAAAGAGGAGGACGCGATAGATCGCCATCAGCATCACGCTGGCCGCGGCCAACAGGATCAGGAGAAGCCCTCCGCGCGCGCCTCGGTAGCGAGGCCAAGCGAGGGAGAGAAGGATGCCCGCTAAGGCGGCTATCGCCAAGGAATTGCCCACGGTGTAAAACCAAGGGAAGGTCGGGATGTTCTCCCAGCCGAACAGCCCCCAAAAAGTGTAAGGGAGGCTCGGCCAGGCGCGGGGAAGGGCCTCCCAATGGAGGACGGAGGCCAATTCCGGCTGCCGGTAAACCCAATAGAGGATCTCCCAAGGCCAATTGCCGAAGCGGGGGAAAGGGCTGCCCATCGTGATGAGGTTGCGCCCCATCCCCCCCATGGCCAACAACGCCAAGGCGACCGCGCCGCTCGCGAGGAGGAAGAACGAGAGACGTCGGGGGAGAAGCCTGCGGCCCTGCCGGACGAGGCCGCCCAGCAAAACCGGGATCGCCAGCGGCAAGAGGGCCAACCCATTGGTCTTGCTCCAGAAGAGGAGGGCCGTAGCCCCCATCAGCGCTGTCAGTTCCGGCAGGTGCGCCTGGCCCAAGGCAACCCGCGCCGCAAGGTAAAGGACGAGGCCGCCTACGAGCGCGACGAGGACGTCGTTGTGGACGACGCTCCCCATGTAGACATACTGGGGCAGGAAGGCCTGAAACGCCATCGCCCCCAAGGCGATGGCCGGAGCGCGCGGGAAAAGAAGACGCCCCAAAGCATAGGTAGGCCAGAGGGCCAGCGTGCCTAGGAGGACGGAGACCAGCCGCGACAGGTGCAAGGCGAGGATCGTCCCCCGCCAGGGGAACCGCTCTACCGCCGGGTCATGCAGCGCGAGGTTGGCCCTGGATGTCCCGCCTCCGGCCTCGCCGTAGGGGTTGACCTGCACGCGATAGCCGTCGGACGGCGAGACGAGCAGGATGGCCGGCGCGGTCAGGATGTAGTAAAGGGGCGGCTGCGACGCCTGATCGGCCGCATACTCGGTGTTCAAACGCTGACGCGGATCGGGGAGGGCCCGCTGCAAGGCCACGTACTCGGCGTACTTGTAGTGGGACCACTCATCTACCCCTTCCCAGGGAGGGATGACGAGGCTATACAACAGGCTGAGAAGGAAATGGCAGGCGGCAATGCCCAAGGCCAGCCGAGGAACAGACCTTTCGCCGATGATCTTCCTCCCTGCGGGACGCCTCATAGAAAGGATTGTAGCACAAGCGCGGCGAGGTAGCAATCGCACGACGAGTTGGCTTTCACGACCGATCATGGTATACTTGCAGCCAAGAACATGGGTTTAGGCCCATCTGCCGGAGGTAAGAGCGTGCGCGTCTCCTGTCTACAAGAGAACCTGGCCAGGGGCCTGGCCATCGTGGGCCGGGCCGTGGCGCCGCGCAGCACCTTGCCCGTCTTGGGCAACATCTTGCTGGCCACCGACAACGGCCGCCTGCGCCTCGCGGCCACCAACCTGGAGATCGGCATCAATTGCTGGATCGGCGCCAAGGTGGATGAAGACGGGGCTACCACCGTGCCGGCCCGCCTCCTTACCGATTTCGTCAATTCGCTCCCGCCGGAGCGCATTGACATGGAACTGACCGTGCGCACGCAAACCCTCAACCTGAGGTGTGCCCGCTCTGAGGCCAACCTCAAAGGCATAGACGCCAGCGAGTTCCCACCCGTCCTGACGGCCCAGCCCGACGGGGCGATGGCCCTGAGCCTGGCCGGGCTGAAGACCATCATTGACCAGGTGGTCTTCGCCGCGGCCACGGATGAGAGCCGCCCCACCCTGACGGGCGTCCTGGCCCGCTTCCAGGGCGACCAGGTTACCCTCGCGGCCACCGACGGCTACCGCCTCTCGGTGCGCACGGCGCGCCTCCTGAGCCCCGTGCGCTCTCCCGTCAGCGTCATCATCCCCGCCCGCGCCTTGGGGGAACTCGCGCGCATCGCCAGCGCGCTAGAGGGCACCAAGGGCGAAGAGGGAGAAGGCAGGGTGGAGATCACCATCCCCCCAGAGCGGAATCAAATCCTCTTCCATCTCCCTTCGGTAGACCTGGTGTCGCAGCTGATAGAGGCCACCTTCCCCGATTACGCCAAGATCATCCCTGCCCAATACGTCACGCGCTCCGTGCTGGATCGCGCCAGTTTCCTGAACGCGGTGCGCCGGGCCCACCTCTTCGCGCGCGACGCGGCGAACATCGTGCGGCTCCAGATCGCGCCGCCTTCCGCAGAGCAGGGCGCGCACGACGGCGGCCAGGGGGGAGGGATGCCTCCCATCGGCGGGCAGGTTACGGTGACCGCGACCTCGGCAGAGATGGGCGACAACGTCAACGAGTTGGACGCGACGGTGGAAGGATCACCAATAGAGATCGCCTTCAACGCCAAGTTCCTGATAGATGTCCTCTCGGTCATGGGCGAGCCGCAGGTGGTGCTGGAGACGACGCAGCCGGGGCGCCCGGGCGTGATCCGACCGATCGGCTCCGGTGACTTCCTCCACGTCATCATGCCGATGCACACGGCGCGGTAGCATTGGCCCCTCAACCCTGGAGGGCTGCGCAAGGGCGTTCTCCGGAACGCCCTTCGGCTTTCCTTAGGGTGCATCCTGGGAAAGAGAAGGCCATGTTGTTTCGCCGCCTCCTGCCCGCCGCCTTGGGATATGCGCTTCTTTTGCTGGCCGCCTGTGCCTTCCCTGGGCGCGCCGACCCGACACCGGAGGAGACGCGCCTGTATGTGGCGGCCGCGGCCGACCTGCAGTTTGCCTTCCAGGAGATCGGCGCGCTGTTTGAGAAGGAAACGGGTATCCGGGTGATCTTCACCTTCGGCTCCAGCGGTCAACTGGCCCAACAAATTGAGAATGGCGCCCCCTTTGATGCCATCGCCTCCGCCAACATCGCCTACGTAGACCGCCTGCGGGAGAAGGGCCTGATCGTTCCGGAGACGCAGCGGCTCTACGCGCAGGGACGCATCGTCCTGGCCGTCAGACGAGATAGCGGCATCCGCCTGGAGCGGCTGGAGGACCTCCTGCAACCGGCCGTCCGCCAGATCGCCATCGCCAACCCGGAACACGCCCCTTACGGCCTCGCGGCCAGGGAAGCGCTGGAGGCTCGCGGCTTGTGGGAAGCGGTGAAGCCCAAACTGGTTTACGGGGAGAACGTGCGCCAGGCGCTGCAGTTCGTGCAGACGGGCAACGCCGAGGCAGGGATCATCGCCCTCTCCGTGGCGAACGCGCCGGAGATCACCTACACCCCGATAGACGCGGAGCTGCACGCCCCCCTGAACCAGGCGATGGCCGTCTTGAGGCGCACGGCCCATCCCCGGGAGGCCGAGGCTTTTTTGGCGTTCGTCAACCAGCCGCAAGGGCGCGCGATCATGAAACGGTACGGATTCCTATTGCCGGGAGAGTTCTAGGTCATGGACCTGTTTCCCCTCCTCCTCTCGCTACGGGTGGCGACGGTGGCCACCCTTCTCAACCTCCTCCTTGGCACGCTGATCGCCTGGGCGCTGGCCCGCTGGTCGCTGCCCGGCCAAAGCCTTCTGGAGACGCTGATCACCCTCCCTACGGTGCTACCGCCGACGGTGTTGGGCTACTACCTCCTCGTCCTCCTGGGGAGCCAGGGCGCGGTGGGCCGCTGGCTGCAAGGGACGTTGGGCATACGACTGGTCTTCACCTGGTACGGCGCGGTGGTCGCGGCGACGGTCTCGGCCTTCCCCCTCTTCGTGGGGCCGGCCCACGCGGCCCTGCAAGGGGTGGACCGCCGCCTAGAGGACGCCGCACGCACGCTAGGCCGCTCCGAATGGGCCATCTTCTTCACCATCACCTTGCCGCTGGCCGGACGGGGCATCTTGGCCGGCGCGGTGCTGGCCTTCGCCCGCGCCATGGGCGATTTCGGCGCTACCCTCATGGTGGCCGGCAACATCCCCGGCCGCACGCAGACCATGGCCTTGGCCATCTACGACGCAGTGCAGGCGGGCAACTACGCAGCGGCCGATCTGATGGTCCTGATCATGACCCTGAGCGCAGCCTTCCCCCTGTGGTTGGCCCGCCGCCTTTCTAGGGTAGCCCAGACGCCGTGAGAGGTAAACGGAACGATGCTGGAGATTTGCCTGCGCAAGCGCCTGCCCTCGTTTAACCTGGAGATTGACCTGCACGCCGAGGCAGGCCTAACCGTCCTCTTCGGCCCCTCCGGCAGCGGTAAGAGCATGACGTTGCGCGCCGTGGCCGGGCTGATGCGCCCCGACGCCGGCCGCATCGTGGTGGCCGGACGGGTGCTGTTTGACGCGCAGGCGGGCATCAACCTCCCCCCTCAACAGCGCCGCGTCGGCTTCGTGATGCAGGACTACGCGCTCTTCCCCCACATGACCGTGGCGGAGAACGTCGCGTACGGGCTGGCAGGGCGCCCAAGGGATGAGGTGCGGCGCGCCGTGGCGGAGATGCTGCGCCTGATGGAGTTGGATGGCCTGGAAGCGCGGCGGCCGGCGCAACTTTCCGGCGGCCAGCAGCAACGGGTGGCCCTGGCGCGGGCCCTCGTCACGCGACCGCAGGTCCTCCTGCTGGATGAACCCTTTGCCGCCTTAGATGCCACCTTGCGCGAGCAATTGCGCCACGAATTGCAAACCATCCAACGCCACTTTCGCATACCGACTCTCTTCGTAACCCACGACCTGGCGGAGGCCTACTTCCTGGCCGAGCGCATGGCGGTCGTAGATGGCGGTCGGGTGTTGCAGGTCGGCACCCCCCACGAGGTCGTCTATCGTCCCGCTGACCTGCGCGTGGCGCGCGCGACGGGCGCGCGCAACGTGCTGACCGGACGGGTGCTCACGGCCTCGGCTTCGGGCCTGACGGTGCAAATAGGCCAAACGACGCTCACAACGCCCCCTTACCCCTTCGCCGTCGGCGCTCTGGTGCACCTTTGCATTCGCCCGGAACAGATCATCCTTATCAAACGGGAGGGGGATGGCGCGCCGGAGAACCGTTTTCGCGGCGAGATCGTAGAGGAGATGACCAACGGCTTGAGTTACCGTCTCCTGTTTCGCTCAGCCGGCCCGCGCCTTCTGCCGGAACAGGGCCACGATCTGGAGATCGTCCTTCCTCCTCACGTCTACGACGCCCTGGGCATCGCCCATGAGAAGCATTGGAGCCTCTGCGTGCGTCCTCAGGGCATCCATGTGATCGCGGCGGGGCCGCAGGCGGCCCCTTGACGAGCGCGTTTCGGTTTCTCCCCCGTCCCCGGGTCCGGACGGGCAGCCGTTATCTTTAACTGATGAGGATGGCACCGAGAAGATGACTGCTAACCACCCCATGACGCCCCGCGAGCGCGTGCTGGCCGCCGTGCGCCACCGGCCGGTTGACAGGTTGCCGACCGACATGTGGGCCACGACCGAGGTGTACGACAAACTCTTCGCCCACTTGGGGGTGCACGACCTTGTGAGCCTGTACGACCGGCTGGGCATAGACGGCATCATCAACGTCGCCCCGCCGTACATCGGCCCCCCGCTACGCGTGGAGGGCGATTACCAGGAGGACGAATGGGGCGTGGGCTACCGCCCACAGGCCTACGCGACAGGGGTCTATCTGGAGCAGGTGCGCTGCCCGTTGGCCGAAGCCGAGACCATCGCGGACTTGGAAGCCTACCGCTGGCCCTCACCCGATTGGTACGACTATGCGGCCATCCCGCGACTCGCCGCCCAATACCCCGATCGCGCCATCAAATGCGGCTACGCGGCGGTCTTCTTCTCTCACATCCGGCTGCGCGGGCTGGAACTGGCGCTGATAGACCCCATCCTACGCCCCGAATTCACCCATCACCTGCTCGGGCGCATCTCCGCTTTCCTGACCGAATACCATCGGCGTTGTTTTGAGGCGGGCCGCGGCGTCATAGACCTGACCGAGGTCACGGACGACTTCGGACACCAGGGCGGCCTCTTAATTCGCCCGCAAGTCTTTGCGGCGTTCTATCGGGCCCCCATCCAACGCGCGATAGACCTGGCGAGATCTTACGGCCTCCTCGTCTTCCACCACGACGACGGCGACATTCGTCCGCTCCTTCCCACCTTGACCGAGATGGGGATTGATGTCCTCAATCCGGTGCAGTGGCGCAGCGGCAACTGGGACTTAGCGGCGCTGAAAACCGAGTATGGCGGGCGGCTTTGTTTCCACGGCGGGGTGGATAACCAGACGACGCTCCCCTTCGGCACGCCGGAGGACGTGCGCAGGGAGGTCCGCTGGCTGGTGGAAACGTTGGGCCGCGACCACACGGGCTACATCATCGCGCCGTGCCATAACCTGCAACCCCACACGCCGGTGGAGAACATCCTTGCCCTGTACGAGGCCGCACGCGAGTTCGGCACCTTCATTCCATAAAGGACCAACAGATATGGACGCGATCGTGCTGGATCGGATCCCTTTTCGAGTAGATGTTGAGCGCCTTTTGCCAAGGGTGCGCGTCAAAGAGGGGAGCGAACACGTCAAGGCGCTCAGGGAACTGGTGAGCGCAGCCGAGGCCGTGGCCCGACCGAAGGCGATGTACAAGATGGCCTTCATTGAGTCCAAAGATGACCACCACGTCGTCGCCGAGGGCGTCGTTTTCACCAGCCGTGTGCTGCGGGTCAACCTGGAGAACGCGCACCGGCTCTTCGCGTGCCTGGCGACATGCGGCACGGAGTTAGAGGCATGGGCAGGCTCCCTGGAGGACGTGCTGCATCAATACTGGGCCGACGTGATCATGGAGATGGCCTTGCGCGACGCGCTGACGGCCCTGCACCAGCACCTGACCGAGCGCTGGAGCCTGGCCCACTCGTCGGCCATGTCGCCCGGATCGCTGGGAGATTGGCCGCTCACGGAACAGAGGGCCCTCTTCGCCCTTCTCGGCGATACGGAAGGGGCCATCGGCGTGCGCCTGACGGACAGTTATCTGATGGTTCCCATCAAATCGGTCTCCGGCGTCCGCTTCCCCACCGAGGAGAGTTTTGAGAGTTGCCAGTTGTGCCCGCGGCCCGTCTGTCCCGGCAGGCGGGCCCCTTACGATCCAACCTTGTACGAGCGGAAGTACCGCCCTCTCACTTGATCGGCGGGCCTGCCGTCCAATCGTAGCCGATGTCGGGGTCGTCGTGGGGGATGCGCCCCTCATCGGCGGGATCGTAGGTGCGAGAGGTGATGTAGAAGAGGTGGGTAACGCCGCCGATGACCTTGGAGCCGTGGGCCACGCCGGGCGGTATGCGCACCACCTTGTGCCCATAGTCGGGGCCCAGGAGGATCTCTTGGGTCTGCTTGTAGGTGGGCGAATCGGGCCGCAGGTCGTGCAGCACCAACTTTAGCGCGCCCAGGGGGACGTACCACCAATCCACCTGCTTCTGATGGATGTGCCACGCCTTGGCCGTGCCGGGGTTCATGCAGGCGTAACTCCATTGGCCGAAGCCCTCGGCAAAGAAGGGATCCGTCACGCGAATGATCTCGCGGAAGACCTGCCGCTCGTCCGCGTGGCTGACCAACTCTTTGATCTCTACCCCTGCGATGTTCGCCATTCTCATCCACCTCGCCGCTCAGGGGCGGTATAGCATAAGCGGCAGGGAAAGTCAAATGTCCTGCCCATCGCGCGGCGGTCGGGCAGGCGGTTGCCTTGCGCCGCGCCCTGATGGTATAATGCCCGCAGCCGCAGATGGAGGGAGGCGCAGGATGACCGAGCCAGCCGGGCTCAACAAGGCGATGTGGGAGGTCCGCGCCCTCTGCGACGCCAAGGGGTTCTCTGCAGACCCCCAGGACATCTGGCAGAGGTTGGCCCTCATCCACACCGAGATCTCCGAGGCGACGGATGCCTACAAGAAGGGCGAGCCCATGGAGAAGGTGGGGGAGGAGTTGATTGACGCCGTGATCCGCATCTTGCATCTCCTCTCCATCCTCAACCTGGACGCGGAGGCGCTGTACCAGGCGAAGATGGCGAAGAACTGGGCGCGCCCCTACAAATACAACACGGTGCGCGGAGGATAAAATCCAGGGCGGGGGGTGAACGCCCTGCGGGAAGAAAGGGGAGATGAGCGTGAGCGGGGAGCGGCTGTATCGCACCGAGGCCATCATCCTCAAACGCAGCGACGTGGGCGAGGCCGACCGGCTGTTGACGGTCTACACGCCGGCGCGGGGGAAACTGCGCCTGCTGGCCAAGGGCGTGCGCAAGATCGCCAGCCGCAAGGCGGGGCACGTGGAACTGTTCGTCCATGCCGACTTCCTGGTCGCCCAGGGACACACCTGGGACATCGTGACCCAGGCCGAGACGCTCCACGCCTTTCGCACCCTGCGCGAGGACCTCTGGCGCACCGGCTACGCTTCCTATTGCGCCGAGTTGCTGGACCGCTTCACCGAAGAGGAAGAAGAGGGGAGCCGTCCTCTCTTTGATTTGGCCTTGGCCTCGCTGCAACGACTGGATCAAGAGGCGGATTTGGCGCTGGTGGCCCGCTACTTTGAGTTGCACCTCCTGGCCTTGGCGGGTTACCAGCCGGAATTGTTCCATTGCCCCCTCTGCCGCCGCCCGCTGGAGCCGGTCATCAACTATTGGGCGCCGGCGGAAGGGGGCGCGCTCTGCCCACGCGACGGCGAGGGCCGCGTCGGGGCCGAGCCGCTCTCCCTCAACGCGCTGAAGGTGCTTCGCTTCTTACAGACGCGCGAGTGGGAGACCTGCCGCCGCCTCAGCCTGAGCAACGGCCTGCATGCGGAACTGGAGGCGACCTTGCAGCGCACCATCGTCTACGTCCTGGAACGCAACCTGAAATCGGCCGCCTTCCTGCATACGCTGCGACGACAACTCCCCGCGCGCAGGAGCGACCAACCCACCGCCGCCAAGGCCGCATGAACGACCGAAAGGCTCCACCACCATGCATATCCGTGAATTCCAGCGCTGGCTGGAAGCCTATGACCGCGCGCGAGGCTGGGATCGGGTGCATCCCAGCCACACTCTCGTCCACGTCTTGGAGGAGATGGGGGAGATCGCGCGAGGGGTGTTGGCGTTGGAGGGCTACAAACCCGGCGAAGAAGGAACGGTGCGGGCCCGGTTGGCCGAGGAATTCGGCGACTGCCTGACCCTTCTCTTTAAGCTGGCCTACCAATGCGGCGTGGACGTGGAAGAGGCCCTGACGACCAATCAGGCCAAGATTGAGGAACGCTACAGCGTAGAGTTCGGCCGGCAAGAGACGAAACGCTATCTAGCGCATCAGGAGAAGAACCTGGCGCGCCTACGAGGAGAAAATGGCTAACGCGTTGACCTTTCAGGAAGTCATCATCCGCTTACAGCGCTACTGGGCCGATCAGGGCTGCCTGATCTGGCAACCGTACAACATCCAAGTCGGCGCGGGCACCATGAACCCTGCGACCTTTCTGCGCGTCTTGGGGCCGGAACCCTGGCGCGTCGCCTATGTGGAGCCGTCCATCCGCCCCGATGACGGCCGCTACGGCGAAAACCCCAACCGCATGCAGCAACACACCCAATACCAGGTGATCCTCAAGCCGGACCCCGGCAACCCCCAAGAGTTGTACCTGGCGAGCCTGGAGGCCATCGGCATCAACCCCCGCGCCCACGACATCCGCTTCGTGGAGGACAACTGGGAATCGCCGGCCCTAGGCGCCTGGGGGCTGGGCTGGGAGGTGTGGTTGGACGGGCTGGAGATCACCCAATTCACCTACTTCCAGCAGGCGGGCGGCATCCCTTTGGACCCCGTATCCGTAGAGATCACCTACGGCCTGGAGCGCATCGTCATGTTCTTGCAAGGCGTGCGCCAGGTGTGGGACATCCGCTGGGATGGGGAACGCACCTACGGGGACGTGCTCCTGACGCCGGAGGTTGAGCATTGCAAGTACAACTTTGAAGTGGCCGACGTGGGCCGCCTGCGGCAGATGTACAACCTCTACGAAGAGGAGGCGAAGGCGGCCCTGCGCCATGGGCTGGTCGTTCCTGCGCACGATTACGTCCTCAAATGCTCTCACACCTTCAACGTCCTGGACGCGCGCGGCGCCATTGGCGTGACCGAACGCGCCGGTTATTTCGCGCGCATGCGAGACCTCGCCCGTCAGGTGGCGGCGGCCTACTTGGAGCAGCGGCAACTGGCAGGACATCCGTGGTTGCCTACCCCTCAAACCTCTTCCCCTCCTCCCCGACCTGCAGAAAAAGAGGGGAAAGGGGAAACGACGGCCCCCCACGCCCCCTTCCTTCTGGAGATCGGCACCGAGGAACTCCCTGCGGGTGACGTGCGGGCGGCGCTGGCGCAGTTGCAGGAGGCCGCGCCGGCCCTCTTGGCTGAGGCGCGGCTGGCCCACGGCGCCGTGCAGGTCATGGGGACGCCGCGACGGCTGGTCGTGTACGTATCCGACCTCGCCACGCGCCAGGCCGACGTGGAACGGATGGTGAAAGGCCCGCCCGCGCGCGCCGCCTATGACGCCCAAGGCAACCCGACCAAGGCCGCGGAGGGCTTCGCCCGCAGCCAGGGCGTGCCGGTGGAAAGCCTGGTCAGGCGCACGGAGGGGGGCGGCGAGTACGTCTACGCCGTCAAAGTGGAACGGGGCCGACCGGCGCGGGAGGTGTTGGGCGAAAGGCTCCCTTTCCTCATCGCCTCGCTGCGCTTTGAAAAGACCATGCGCTGGAACGCCAGCGGCGTCGCCTTCTCCCGCCCCATCCGTTGGCTGGTGGCGCTCCTCGGCGAGGAGGTCGTACCGTTTGAGTACGCGGGCGTCGCCAGCGGACGCGTGAGCCGAGGGCTGCGGCCTCAAGGCTCGCCGGAGATCGTGATCCCCCGCGCCGCCGACTATCCGTCTTTGATGAACGAACATGGCATCGTCGTGGATCGCGAGGCGCGGAAACGGCAGGTGCGCGATCAGGTCAACGGGCTCCTCAGAGACCTGCAAGCGCAGGTCGCCGTTGATCCCGACCTTCTGGAAGAGGTTACCGATCTCGTGGAATGCCCGACCGCGCTCTTGGGCAGTTTTGATCCTGCATACCTCGCGCTCCCGCGCGAGGTGCTCATCACCGTCATGAAGAAGCATCAGCGCTACTTCCCGGTGGTGGCAGGCGAGAGGATGGAGCCCCGCTTCATCGCCGTGCGCAACGGCGACCGCGCCCACCTGGACGTGGTGCGGGCAGGCAACGAGGGCGTCCTACGCGCGCGCTACGCCGACGCCG
>DAOTYP010000252.1:0-6757 GCA_034434975.1 Anaerolineae bacterium
CGGCCCTGAGGAGCATGGAAACAATACCGCCAACCGGGGATGGGGCTCAGCGAGATGCGCTGGGCCAGCCTCCCTTTGGCCATCTCCAAGATGGCCCTCTCCACCTCCTCGCTCTGAGCCTTCGTCCACAGTTCCTCCCGTCGCGCCGCCAGCCTGTCTTGCAGATGCCGCGCCTGGGCCGCCAGAAGGGCCAGTTGCTCTTCGGCATCTCGGATCTCTCGGCGGATCTCCTCCAGTTCGGCCCAGGCGTCGGCCATCGGACTCCCCTCCGTTTCAAATCCGCACCCCCAGGCTGACCACGCCTTGCAGCGTGATCCCTGCCATCGGGGAGGGCAAGGCCGCGACCAGGGAGACCGGTTCCGTCGGCGCGAGGCCGCGCAGCCAGCGGGTCAGGTCCAGCCGCCGCAGCCTCCGCTCTGAAGACGAGGAGTCGGGCGCCGGTGCTTCCAGAGGGATCATGCTCCCCTGCCGCCAAAGGAAGAGTTGCGGCCAAACGGCGGGGCCTTCCGCCGCGTCGGGGTGAGGGGGCGAACGCCGCCGCACCTCGTACCTCAACACGGCCGAGACGACCCCTTTCCACGTCTCACGATCCCAACGAAGGGCCTCCCCTACGACGTTATGTGCGTCAAAGCGCAGGCGGAGCCTTTGGGAACGGACCGCCTCCACCCGCCGCTTGGCACGGCGTTCCCGCACGAAGTCGCCCAGCACCACGCGATAGTCGGTGGTGCGCCAAGGTGCTCGTTGACGCAAGTTCGCGCGCAACGCCTCCAGGTCGCGCGCGGTCGCAAGGAGGGGATGCAAGGAAAGAAGGCTACGGTAGATGGTAGGAACCTCCCGCAGGCGGTGGCCGCCGATCTCTACGAAATCGGTCAGGAGCCGAACCCAGGCGACATCCTTCTCCGGCGAGAGGCCGGTCAGGCGCGCGACCTCGGCGGCGATCTCTTTCCGCCCCGGCGCGCGGGCGCGCAACCGCGCGGCATTCAAGGTGTAGCGACGCAACCCACCCGCCTCGCGCACCTCCACCAGGCCCAACTCGGCCAGCGCAGCCAAGGCCTCACGCAAGGCGCGATGCGACAGCATCCGTCCGAGAACGCCGCTCAGGCGGCGCAAATCCGAGACGCAGAAAAGGGGCACGTCATCGGCGCGGCGGGCGGCATCTTGACTGAGAGCCAAACAAAACAGGTTGATCACCTGTTTCGCGGTCAAGCCGCGCACCGCCTTCAACCACCCTTCCTGCACGTAAGCGCGCGGTTTGCAGAAAACCGCTTCCGGCGGCCAGGGAGCCAGTTCCACCAAGTATTCGCCGCGCGCGGGCCTCGCTGAGAGGCCTTCTTGAGGCGGGTGAACGATGCCCATCTCCTCCGCGCGCGCCATCAGTTTGTAGAAGGTCGGGCGCGAGAGGAAGCGGAAGGCCGTCACGTCGCGACGGATGTGCAGGCATGCTAGGCGCGTTTGCGGATCAACGTGGGCAAAGAGGATGTCCCAAAAGTCCAACTCTGCCGCGGTTCTGGCCGTCAGGCAACGACGAAGGTAAAGGTAGTGCTCCAGTGGCGTGAAGCCGCGGGCATGGTCAAAGGGCATGGCAAGATTATAATAGAACGCCCCGCGGCTGACAAGCCGCCCTGCCTAGCAACGATGAAGGCAGCCTCCTCCTCTGCCCAGGGCTTTGCTTGCTTGACAAAGGGAAAGCCCTTTGTTATAGTAAGCCCGCCCATGATCTCGCTTTGGCCGCGCCGCATGTCGCTTGTGGCCGGGCTCTGCGTCCTGGCCGCTGCCGTCGCGCTCTACCTATGGACGCTGGACGACGGCCTGCGTCCGGAGGAACTGGCGGGCGGCGACCTCATCACCCACCAGTACGCCCAGGTGCAGGCCCGTCCCTCCAATGCGCCGGGCTATCCCCTCTATACTATGGGGGGCTGGCTTTGGTTCCACCTAGGCCGCCGCCTGTTGGGCGACGCGGTGAACCCCATCTCGCTTCTCTCTGCCTACTCTACCTTCTGGGCGCTCCTGGCGTTGGCCTTCCTCTACCGGCTCACCCTGAGCAGCACTGCGGGCGATTGGCCTGTGGCCGCGCTGAGCACGGCATTTTACGCGGTCACTTACTTCTTCTGGTATTACGCGGTGACCACGGAGCAGTATGCTTCCGCCGTCCTCCATACTTTGGTGATCGTGTGGGCAGCGTTTCGCTGGGAGAAGGAGCGGTCGGAGCGCTACCTCCTCCTTCTGGCCTTCCTCTGCGGCCTGGCCTTGGCCCATATGCTAACGGTTCTCCTCATCGCGCCGCCGCTGGCTTGGTTCATCCTCTCGGCTCGCGCGGGCCTGCCGCGCCGGGCCAGCGTGTGGTTGCGCGCGGCAGGGCTGGCCTTCCTCCCTCTCCTCAGTTATGCTTACGTTTACCTGCGCGGCGCGCAGCATCCCGAATGGCGCGGCGCGGGCGAATGGCCGAGCACTTGGGCCTGGTTCTGGCAGTTCGTCAGCACGCGCCAAGGCCGCGAGGAATTGACCTGGACGCTGGGCCCCTTCACCCGCGAGTTCCCCGCGCTCATCTGGGGCGAACTAACGTTGATCGGCCTCGCGCTGGGCCTCGTAGGATTGGCCTGGCTAGGACGGCGGCGCGCCCTTTTCCTCTATAGCACCCTGGCCCTCTACTTCGCCTTCTCCTATGTGGACCGCTTGGGCAACTGGTTCCAGGTCATCATGCCCGCCTATCCGCTGGTGGTGTTGGGCCTGGCGAGCTTCGCGCATCGGATCGCCCCTCCCATCGGCCCTAAGGTCGGCCGCAGCCTGGTGTTGGCTGGCCTCGCCCTGTTGGTCGGCTATCGCTTCCTAGTGAGCTACCCGCGCGCCGATGCCTCGCAGCGGCCGGAGGATCGTGGCTTGGAGCCGGGATGGGCCATCCTGGCGGACGACCCGGAGCCGGGCGCGGCCGTGTTTGGCACATGGAGCGAGTCCCTGGCGCTCGGTTACCTTGCTGACATTTGGGCTAAGCGGCCCGATGTGCGCCCCGTATCCAGCCTGGAGGCGCGCCGCCTGCTGGAGCAAGGGGAACGGCCCCTGTATACCACTCGCGCCGCGGCCCCTCTCATCGCCTCGGAGATCAGCCCTGACGCGCACCTTTCCTCGGCGGGGGCTACCCTCATCCGTCTGCGCCCCGGCCCTTGGCAAGACCCGCCCCTCCCGGCGCACCGCCTGGATGCCGACCTCGGCGACGGCCTGCGGCTTCTGGGCTTTCAAGCGAAGGTCCAGGGCCAGGAGCCGCGCCGTACCCTGCACGTCATCCTCTACTGGCAAGCCGTCGGGCGCATCGGCCACGATTACATCGCGTCCGTGCGTCCCCTCAGGCAAGGGAAGCCCATCCCGTCCGCATCCGAAGGGGGGATCCTACAGCAGGATCATCCGCCCGTCTGGGGATTCTACCCGACCACGCGCTGGGCGCCGGGCGAGGTGGTGCGCGACGATTACGTGCTCCTCCTTCCGGCCGGCGCGCTCCCCGACGGCGCGATGCTCGTCGTCTACCGCACGCGGCCCGAGGGCGGCTTTGCGAACCTGGCTATCCTCACCCTCTCCTGGTGAAAACGACATGCCCCTCACCAGGAGGGGCATGAGAGGCGATCGGGCTACGACAGGGCTAAGAGGCCGTCTCCGCTTCCCGCTCCACGATGACGGTCACGGTGGTCGTGGTCTCCGGCGCGAGGCGGATGGACACCCGATGCGTGCCCAGCTCTTTGAGGGAATGGGCTAGCTCCACGCGTCGCTTGTCCACGGCTTCGCCGATCGCGCGCGCGATGGCCTCTGCAATATCCGCGCTGGTGACGGAGCCGTAGAGTTTATCGCCTTCGCCAGCCTTGGCTTTGAAGGTCAAGGTGAGGCCGCTCAACTTCTGGGCGATCCGTTCCGCTTCGCTCTGTTGGCGTTGGCGTTGACGCTCTGCCGCCTGTTGCAGCTGCTTGGCCTGTTTGATCGCGCCTTCGGTGGCGGCCTGCGCCAGCCCACGGGGGATCAGGTAGTTCAGCGCGTAGCCGTCGGCCACCCGCTTGACCTCGCCCGCCTGGCCCAGGCCCGGCACGTCCTTCTTCAACAGCACCTGCATGGCTCCTCGCCCTCCGTTGTCAGGCGGCGGCCGCGGCCGCCGCTCGTGAACCTTATCATACACCAAGCCAAGCGAAACCCCAAATCAGGCCGGGCAAAGCCGGCGACGTAGCGCTCCCTCGGCCACACCCCCTGCACACGGGCTGCCATCGCCTCACTTGATGCTCACGCGCGATTTCCTTCGTCTTGATCCTTGGGGTATAATCCTCGGAGATCATCAGGGAGGTTATCGCTTATGCACCCGTTCCAGGCCTTGTCCGTGCCTCAAGGGGCAGTCGGCATCCATTGGTTTGGGCAAAACTCCTTTGCTCTGAAGGATTCAGCCGGCACCATCATCCTGGTAGACCCCTGTTTTCCGAAGGAGCGGCCGGCAGATGTCTTCATCCATCGGGAGCCCCCCTTGGATGAAAGGGAACTGCCGGTCCATTACGTCCTCTTGACGCACGAGCATTGGGATCACACCTTTCCGGAATCGCTCCGGCGCATCCATGCCGCCTTTCCGGCGGCGCGCTACTACGGCCCGCCGGAGAGCATCGCCCGACTGAAGGAAAACGGCATCCCCGAAAGCCTGCTGACCGCGGTCACCGCAGGAGATACCGTGCGGCTCGGCTCTATCACGGTCCATGCGTTTTGGTCTAAGCCGCCTCAGGGCGCGCCGGAGGAGGGGATTCAACCGCCGGATGTCCAACACTTAGGATACGTGGTGGAGATCGGAGGAGTGCGCGTGTACATCACCGGCGACCTGATCAACACCTTCGCGGAGCACGACGAGCTTCTGGCGCCCATCGCGCGCCTCAAGCCAGACATCGGCCTGCTGACCACCCATCCGACCGAGGGGGAGTTCCCCTTCTTTGAGGGTTCGGTTAAGATGGCGATGAAACTGGGTCTGAAGGCCGCCGTGCCGGCCCACTACGATCTCTTCGTGAAGCGCACTTACGATCCCAAGGAGTGGGCGGCGCTCTTCCCGCCAGACGGCCCTCGGCCGATCATCATCCCGTACAACGGCTCCATCATTTACCCGTCTTGAGGCCGCCCGTAGTTCGCCGAGAGGGCCGCCGTGTGCTCCTGAAGCCAACCTAGCACAAAGGCCAGCACCGCCTGCCGCTCGGGTTCGTTGTGCACTTCGTGATATAACCCCTCCCACACCCTGAGGGTGACCGCGCTGGGCACGCGCTCGGCGAAGCGGCGGCTGGCCTCCGGCGAGGCGATGGCGTCGGCACCGCCGTGCACGATCAGCAGGGGCAACGAGAACTCCGGCGCATGGTCTATGGCCCAGCGGCCGGCCTGCAACACGTCAAGCCCCGCGCGGGCCGTGACCCGATTGTGCACCAGGGGATCGCTCGTGTAGGCGCGAGCGATCCCCCGGTCGCGTGAGAGGGCCTGCGGGTTCACCTCGTTGCTCATGGAGAACAAGGGCCACAGGCGATACAAGACGCGCCCCAAGGCCAGTTTCCAGGGAGGGGGCCGAAAGGCCGGACGCAGAAAGGGGCTTGTCACGATCACCCCGGCCAAGGCAGGACGGCGACGGAGCGCATAGTTGAGCGCGAGGTTGCCACCCAGGCTATGGCCATACAGGAAGCGGGGCAGCCCGGGGAAGCGCCGCGCGGCTTCATCCAGAAAACGACCAAGGTCATCCAGCAACACCTCATAGGAGGGCGCATGGCCGCGCGGCCCCTCAGAGCGGCCGTGCCCGCGCAGGTCAAAGGCCAGAAAAGCGTAAGAGGCCGCGGTGAGCGCCGCCGCCACATGGGCATAGCGCCCGCTGTGCTCCCCGCCGCCATGCACCAGGCAGACGACCGCGCGAGGCTCGGCTTGCGGCCGCCAGCCTTGGGCCCAAAGCCTCAAGCCGTCGGACGCCTGCCAGGCAAACTCAAACCTTCCTTCCTCCGTCATGGTAGCCCTTGCGCGCCTCCCCGCTGCCGACGGAGGATCACCCGCGCGCCATCACGCGATGGATGGCCCCGAGCGTCCGCTCAACGTCCTCCGCCGTGATGCCGTAATGGGTGACGGCCCGCACCCGCCGCCCCGGCTGCGCCAAGACCAGAACCCCCTCTTCTCGCAAGCGCGCCGCGAACTGGGGCGGGGTCATCCCCTCCTTGTGGACCTCAAAGAAGACGATGTTCGTCTGGATGCGCGCCGGCTCCACCCAGAGGCCCGGCGTGTCGGCGATTCCCTCGGCCAGGCGCCTGGCGTTGGCATGATCTTCGGCTAGACGGTCCACCATCTCTGTCAGGGCCACGATCCCCGCCGCGGCGATGACGCCTGCCTGCCGCATCCCGCCGCCCAGCACCTTGCGCGCCCGGCGCGCCTCATAGATGAACTCCTTGCTGCCGCAGACGACCGATCCCACCGGCGCGCTGAGCCCCTTGCTCAGGCAGAAGGTCACGGAGTCGCACCCCTCGGTCAACTCCTTGGCCTCTATCCCCAGGGCGACGGCAGCGTTGAAGAGGCGCGCGCCGTCCAGGTGCAGCTTGAGTCCCCGGCGATGGGCCAGGTCGGCCACCGCCCGGGTGTAGGCGGGCGTCAGGACCGCGCCGCTGCATCGGTTGTGGGTGTTCTCCAGGCAGATGAGGCGAGTGCGCGGGAAATGGACGTTCTCCTCGCGGATGGCGGCCTCTATCTCGGCCAGGTCCAACGTGCCGTCGGGGCGGTTGCGCAGCGGGCGCGG
>DAOTYP010000253.1:0-13031 GCA_034434975.1 Anaerolineae bacterium
ACGCCGACGGCCACCGTGACCCCCACGCCCACCCGCACGCCCACCCCGACGCCGACCGTGACCCCCACCCGCACCGCCACGCCGACCCGCACGCCCACCCGCACCCCGACGGAGACGCCAACCCGCACACCCACAGGAACCGCCACACCGACCCGTACCTGGACGCCGACGCCGACCATCACACCTACGCGCACGCCAACCCCGACCGCGACCGTGACCCCCACCCGCACGCCCACGCGCACCGAGACGCCGACCCGCACGCCAACGCCCACCCCGACGAACACCTGGGCCCGCATTGAAGGGGTCGTGTATGAGGACCTCAACAACAACGGTTTACGCGACGAAGGGGAACCCCCCGTGCCAGGTGCGAAGGTAGAGGCCTCGGAGTACATCTCCAAGACCTTCTTGCAGATCTTCACCACTGGCGCAGATGGGCGCTATTGGTTTGACTACCTGCAGCCGGGAGCCTATCGGGTGAGGGAGATAGAGCCGCCGCCCGGTTACATCACATCCACCCTGTGGTACGTGGACTTTGACCAAACGGTCTACGCTGGCCAGCGCTGGGTGTGGGACTTCCCCAACGAGTGGGTCGGGCCCACCCGCACCGCCACGCCGACACCCACCGCTACCCCTACGGAGACGCCCACGGCCACACCGACCGTGACCCCGACCGCGACCTTCACCCCAACGGAGACTCCGACGCCCACACCAACCATGACGCCGACGGAGACCCCTACGGAAACCCCGACGCCCACGCCGACGGCCACCGAGACGTTGACCCTCCTCTCGGCCAGGGCATCTGCGCGGCGCGCCCTATCAAGGCCAGACCCCGCACCTGCACCCCGCCTATCCACCCCGCCGCCTATCTACCTGCCGTTGATTCGCCGCGCCTGAGGTCGTCACCTTCCCCGCCCCCCATGCTCGGCGTTTGACAGCCGACCGCGTTGGGCTATAATGGGCCGCGTTGCCCATCAGGGCCGGCAGTTTCATCGGAAGGGGGCATCTCGCGCATGGAAGCCCTGCGGCTGCATCCTGATGACCCGGTCGCCCTGGCCACGGTGGATCTCTCGCCCGGCCAGACGGTCGCGATCGGCAACGTCGCGGTCGTCGTGCGCCAGCCGATCCCTGCTGGCCACAAGTTCGCCTGGCGCCCCATCGCGCAGGGAGACCTGGTGCTGAAGTACGGCCAACCCATCGGCCACGCCGTGGCCGATATCGCCCCAGGCGAGCACGTCCACGCGCATAACCTGAGGAGCCTGCGAGGCCGCGGCGACCTGGCAGGCGACCTATCCGCTGGCTTCCCGATGCTCGCGGTCGCGGCGCCCTTGCGCGGCCCTCATCCCCTCGGCGCGGAGGGGCCGCCGGTTACCGCTTTCATGGGATACCGCCGCCGGGACGGGCGAGCGGGCGTGCGCAACCACGTCCTGGTCATGGCGACCGTGCAATGCGCCAACGCCGTGGTGGATCGCATCGGTCAAACCCTGCCGGAGGTGGTCGCCCTCTCCCACGTTTACGGCTGTTCTCAATTGGGAGACGACCTAGCGCAGTCGCAAAGGGTGCTGGAGGAGTTCGCCATGCACCCGAACGTGGGCGCGGTGCTCCTGATCGGGCTGGGGTGCGAATCCATGCCGACGGCAGAGATGGGGGAGAAAGTGGCGGCGCGAGGCGTCCTCGCGCAGCGCTTGACGATCCAAGAGGAAGGGGGATGCCGCGCCGCCTATGTGAAAGGCCTGGGCCTCGCCCGCGAGTTCCTGCAAGAGGTGTCGGCAGCCCGACGCGAGCCGATTCCCCTGGCCGAGTTGGTCGTCGGCGTGGAGTGCGGCGGCTCCGATGCCTGGTCCGGCGTGACGGCCAACCCTGCGGTGGGGGTGGCCAGCGACCTGATCGTCCAAGGAGGTGGCACGGTCATCCTGTCGGAAGTGACGGAGTTCATCGGCGCGGAGCACCTTTTGGCCGCGCGGGCCGCCAGCCCTGAGGTCGCGCGGCAGATCGTAGAGGCGACCGCCCGCCGCGAGGAGGGAGCGAAGCGCATGGGGGTGGACATGCGCGGCGCTCAGCCGACGCCGGGGAACCTGGCAGGGGGCCTGACCACCATAGAAGAGAAATCGCTGGGGGCCATCGCCAAGGGCGGTAGCAGGCCCGTGCAGGAGGTCGTCGGATACGCCAGGAGGCCCTCGCGCCGAGGTTTGGTGGTCATGGATACGCCGGGGAACGATCCGGAGTCGGTAACCGGCATGGTCGCTGGCGGCGCACAGGTGATCGTCTTCACGACGGGGCGCGGCTCGCCCACGGGCAGCCCCATCGCGCCGGTGATCAAGGTGGCCAGCAACAGCGCCATGTACCATCGCCTGCGAGACGACATGGACCTGGATGCGGGCACCATCATCCACGCGGGCGAGCCGCTTGCGCGCGTCGGCCGACGCATCTTTGACGAGATCATCGCCGTGGCCAACGGGAAGGAGACGGCGGCGGAAGCCTGGAGGCACCGGGAGTTCGCGATCCACGTGATCGGCCCACGGGTCTAGCGCCGCGCGTTTGTCAGATCCCTCAAAAGGTGCTATGCTTCACGAAACCACAGGGGAAACGGGGGAGTCATGGCCCAACCTGCTCGCCTGTTCAAGACCGAGCAACCGTTCCAACGCCCCCTCAGCGCGGGCGATGTGGTGGTGCTGGCAGCCTTGGCCGTCCTTCTCTACGTCGGCGCGCGCCTGGCCCTCGCCGCGCCGGAGGTCCTGCAGGGGCCGACGATCTCCCTCGCGCCCGTGGCCCTTCCCTGGTACGCCTTCCTGTCTCTGGGACGCATGACGGCGGCCTACGTCCTGTCCATCCTTTTCAGCCTCCTCTACGGCTACCTGGCCGCCTACAACCACCGCGCCGAGCAGGTCTTGATGCCGCTCCTGGACGTGTTGCAGAGCGTGCCCATCCTCTCCTTCCTGCCGGTGGTGTTGCTGAGCCTCAGCGCGATCTTGCCCCAAGGGATCGCGGCGGAACTGGCCGCCATCGTCTTGATCTTCACCAGCCAGGCATGGAACCTGACCTTCACCTGGTATCAGTCGCTCACGACCATCCCCAAAGAATTGCGCGAGGCGACGGCCACCTTCCGCCTGAACGCTTGGCTTCGCTTCAGGAACCTGGAACTCCCCTTTGCAGCCATCGGCCTGATCTGGAACAGCATGATGAGTTGGGCAGGGGGCTGGTTCTTCCTGATGGCGGCGGAATCGTTCACGGTGGGCCAACGAGATTTCCGCCTCCCTGGGCTTGGGTCTTACCTGCAAGAGGCTGCCAGGCAAGGCGACGTGCGGGCTATCGCCTGGGGGCTGATCGCGTTGGTTTCGGTGGTGATCCTGCTGGACCAACTGGTATGGCGTCCCTTGCTGGCCTGGTCCGAGCGCTTCAAACTGGAGATGGTGGAGAGCGAAAATCCCACCTCGTCCTGGTTTTACAGCGCCTTGCGCACGGCGCGCCTCTCCGAGTGGCTCACCCAGAAGGTCTGGCTGCCGCTGCGCGAGGGTCTGGACGCCTGGATTTCCCGTCGCCTTGCCGCCGGCGAAGAGGGAGCGAGGGCGCGAGGAAGTCGCCCCTGGGGCCTGTACGGGGTGGCGTTCGGGGGTGGCCTCGTGCTCGTGTACGGGACGTGGCGGGCCGTGCAGATGCTGGGGGCCGTGCCTTGGTCGGGATGGGGGGCCATCGGGCTAGGGGTGACGGCGACGCTTTTGCGCGTAACGGCCGCGCTGGTTATCGCCCTGGCCTGGACGCTGCCCGTGGGCGTGGCCATCGGCACCAATCCGACCCTGTCCGCCTGGTTGCAACCGGTGGTGCAGATCATGGCCTCGGTGCCGGCCACGGCCCTCTTCCCCGTCCTCCTGCTGGTGTTGGTCGGCCTGCCTGGGGGCCTCAGCCTCGCCGCCGTCCTGCTGATGCTGATGGGCACCCAGTGGTACCTCCTGTTCAACGTCATCGCCGGGGCCAGCGCCATCCCTCAGGACTTGAAGTTCACCACCAGCCTGATGCGGCTGAGGGCCTGGCAGCGGTGGCGCACCCTGATCCTACCGGCCCTGTTTCCATACATCATCACCGGCGCCATCACGGCCAGCGGTGGCGCCTGGAACGCCAGCATCGTGGCCGAACACGTGGCGTTCGGCGGCCAAACCCTGAGCACCGTCGGCATCGGCGCCCTGATCGCCCAGGCCACGGCTACAGGAAATTACCCACTCCTGTTGGCCTCTACCTTGAGCATGGTGTTGACCGTCGTGCTCATCAACCGGCTGGTCTGGCGCCCCCTTTACCGCCTGGCCAGCGAGCGCTTCCGGATGGAGTAGCCTATGGCGACGAACCCGCCTCTGTTGGAATTGCGGCATGTCAGTCAGGTGTACACGAGCGGCGAACGGCGCTTCTACGCCGTTCGGGACATCAACCTGGCCATCAACGAGGGCGAATTCGTGGTCTTGGTGGGGCCTTCGGGCTGCGGCAAGAGCACCCTCCTGCGGATCATCGCGGGCCTGCAACGGCCTACCGAGGGAGAGGTATTGTATCGGGGCACCCCCTTGCAAGGGGTCAACCCCCATGCCAGCATCGTCTTTCAGACCTTCGCCCTCTTTCCCTGGCTGACGGTGCTGGAGAACGTGGAGGTGGCGCTGCAGGCGCGCGGGGTGCCCAAGAAACTGCGCGTCCCTCCCGCGTTGGACCTCCTGGATCGGGTGGGCTTGGACGGCTTTGAGAACGCCTACCCCCGGGAACTCTCCGGCGGCATGCGGCAAAAGGTGGGGTTCGCCCGCGCCATGGCCGTGGAACCGGAACTCCTTTGCCTGGATGAACCCTTCTCGGCCCTGGATGTCCTGAGCGCCGAAGCGCTGCGCGGCGAGCTTCTGGAACTGTGGCTGAGCGGCAAGATTCCCACCCGCGCTATCCTGATGGTCAGCCACAACATTGAAGAGGCCGTCTTGATGGCCAGCCACATCGTGGTCATGGAGAAGGAGCCAGGACGCATCGTGACCCACCTGCCGATCAACCTGCCCCATCCGCGCCAGCGGAAATCGCCGGAGTTCCTCAACATCGTGGACCGGCTGTACGCCATCTTGGCCGGTCAAACCAAGGCGGAGCCGTTGGAATTGGGCAGCGCCCCCGGCGAGCCGGGGACTACCCGCGCGCTGCCGCACGTCACCATCAACGACTTGACCGGCCTCCTGGAGCACCTGGATGAGATGCCCGGCAACCGGACGGACCTCTTCCGCCTGGCAGAGGAACTGAAGGTGAGTTCCGATCACCTTCTCCTCCTGGCCGAGGCGGCGGAGTTGTTGGGGTTTTGCACCATCGCTCAGGGCGACATCGCCCTCACCCCGTTGGGCGAGGCCTTCGCCGAGGCCAGCATCCTGGCCCGCAAGGAGATCTTTGCAAGCCGCTTACGTCGGTTGCCCCTTTTCAAATGGCTGCTGGCCATGCTCCAGGCCGCGCATCGCCACCAATTGGAGTGGGAGGTGGTCAAGACCGCCCTGGCGCTGGAGTTTCCCCCCGACGAGGTGGAGCGCCAACTGGAGATCGTGGTAGATTGGGGCCGTTACGCCGAGCTCTTGGCCTACGACGACAGCGACGAGGTGCTCTACCTGGAACTGGGCGCGACGCCGGCTGTGGCCACCGAGGGCAAGCCGCCGGCCGCCGCCTGAGGCTCCTCAAGATTCCGAACTTCAGCGCGCCCCTTGACAAACCTGAAAAATTCTGCTACAATGTAGTTGAAACGTTTGCGCAAACGTTTCCCTAACCCCTCGCCTCAAGACCCCTCTTGAGGCCTGCTCCCGAGGGCCGATGGTATGGTCACCATTCGCGAGGTAGCGAAAAAGGCGGGAGTCTCCACGACCACCGTCTCCCACGTCCTCAACGGGAGCCGACTGGTGAGCGCGGCCACCGCCTCTCGCGTCCGGCGCGCCATGCAAGAACTCCACTACAAACCCAACGCCGTGGCCCGCTCCCTGCGTCGCAAGCATACCCTCACCTTGGGCCTGGTAGTGCCCGACAGCGCCAACCCCTTCTTCGCAGAGATGGCGCGCGGCGTGGAGGATTACGCCTTTGACCAAGGCTACAGCGTGATCTTCGGCTCGTCCAACGGCAACCTGGAGCGCGAGCGCGCGTACCTGCAGGTTCTCATTGAGAAGCAGGTGGAGGGGCTCGTTTTCGTCTCCGCCGGCGAGAGCAGCCCCAACATCAAATATCTCCAGTCCGAGAGCATCCCCATCGTCATCCTGGACCGGGAGTTTGAGGGCGTCCGGGCCGACTACCTGACCTCCGACAACCGTCAAGGTGGTTTCCTGGCTACGGAGCACCTGATCAGCCTGGGGCATCGGGCTATCGGGTGCATCACCGGCCCCTCTGCCATCGTCTCCAGCGCCCAGCGTTTATCGGGCTACCGCGAGGCCTTGGCAGCCTACTCTATCCCCTATCAGCCGGACCTGGTGGTGGAGGGCGACTACACCGCCACCAGCGGTTATCAAGCGACGCAGAGGTTCCTGGCGCTAGGCCCGCGCCGCCCCACCGCCATCTTCGCCCTGAACGACATGATGGCCATGGGCTGCCTGGGGGCCGTCCACGAAGCGGGGCTGCGCGTGCCGGAGGATGTGGCCGTCGTCGGCTTTGATGACATCGTGTTGGCCTCTTATACGTTCCCTCCCTTGACAACGGTTCGCCAGCAAAAGTACGAAATGGGGCGCCTGGCCGCCAAGATCATCATTGATCGCACCCAATCTGGCGACGGCAGCGAACCTCAACGGTACGTCCTGCCGGTGGAGCTCGTCGTCCGCGGTTCCACCGGTCGGGCGCCGCAGGGCGCATGAGTCGCGGTGGCGTCGGCCCTTCTTCCGAGGCAGAAGGGAAAACCTCCCCACGGAGTCAGCATCGATGATGAGACTCGCCGGACACACCCTTGGCACACCGCACCTGTCGTTGGAGAGCGCGCTGCGGCTCTTCCGGCAAGCCGGCCTGGAGGGAGCCGAGATCATCTGGCAAGACGGCTACCCTGCCGGCATCCCGGAGACGGCGCAGGATTCGGACCTCAGGCAGGTACGCCGCTGGGCTCGTGAGTTTGGCCTAGAGATCGCCTGCCTCACCCCCTACATGACCGGCCTCAACAGCCTGGAGGATGCCGAGCGGGAGCGCGACGTGGAGCGGTTCGTTCGGTGCCTTCGCGCCGCGGAGCAGCTGGATTGCCGCCGGATTCGCGTCTACGCGGGCAGCTTCCTGCCCGGCGAAGAGGCCCTGCGCGAGGCCAAGTGGAAACGTCTGGTGGAAGCCCTGAAGCACCTGGGAGGCATCGCCGAGGGGGCAGGGGTCGTCCTCTGCGTAGAGAACCACTTCAACACGATGACCGTCACCGCTGCGGAGACGGTGGCCCTCATGCAGGCGGTCCAGTCCGCCGGCGTAGGCATCTTGTACGACCAAGCCAACCTCACCTTCACCCACAGCGAACCGCACCAAACGGCGATCCCCCTGCAACGGGCGTGGATCCACCATGTGCACGTCAAAGATCTGATCTTCACCGACCCCCACCGCCCGTTCACGGCGAGCGCGGTGGCCACCGTAGAGGAGGAAGCCCGGGCCGTCCGTTCACGCGTGATAGGGGAAGGGATCTTGGACTGGCCCGCGATCGTCCGGCAGTTGCAAGCGCACGGCTACGAGGGGTACCTTTCCTTTGAGTACGAGTACCGTTGGCATCCTCAAGACCTGCCCGCGCCGGAAGAGGGGTTCCGCCGAAGCGCCCAAGTCATGCGGGAGATCTTGGCGCGCCTGGCCGCAGGTTGAACGGGCCGCGCCGTTCCAGGAGTTGCCATGCACGTTCCCAAGGGGATCATCTGTCCACTGGCTACACCCTTAGACGATGAAGAGCGCGTGGATGTCGCCACGCTGCGCCGGCTGTTGGACCGCATCCTGCCGGAGGTGGACGCGGTCTTCGTCCTCGGCTCATCGGGCGAGTTTCCGATGCTGAGAGAGGCCGTAGCCCAAGAGGTGGTGGACGCGACGCTGGCGCACGTCAACGGGCGGGTTCCGGTCTATGTAGGGGTTGCCGATGCAGGGACGGGCCGCGCCATAGACAACCTGAAACGGGTCGCGCGCAGCGGAGCGGCCGCCGTGGTCGCCACCAGCCCCTTCTACTACCCGCTCTCCGAGCAAAAGGCGCTGGTGGAGCACTTCACCCGCATCGCCGAGGCCTCCGCCTTGCCGTTGATCCTGTACAACATCCCGCAAAACACCGGCATTCACCTGACCCCGGAGTCGGTGCATAGGCTGGCGGAACACCCCAACATCGTCGGCATCAAAGATAGCTGGGGAGACATGATCCTATTCCAGGAGTTCCTGCGGGCGCGCAGCGAGCGGTTCGCCGTGCTGCAAGGGCGTGAGCAGTTGGCGGCGGCTTGCCTGTGGCTCGGTTGCGACGGCCTCGTCTCAACGCTGGCGAACTTCGCCCCGCGGATGCTCCGCCGGCTTGTGACGGCGGTTCAGGGAGGTAACCGCGAGGAAGCCTTGGCCGCCCAGCGCGCGGTGACGGACCTGGCGCAGATCTTTAACCAGGGCTACTGGCTCGTCGCCATGAAGGCCGCGCTGGCGGAATTGGGCTTGGGTACCGGCCGCCTGGCCGCCCCTCTACCGGCGTGCACGCCCGAACAGCGCCAACAGATTCGCGCGCTGCTGCGCTCCGCCGACTTGCTTTGACCTCTTTAGGGAGCAGGGAGATGACCGCAACCAGATCGCTGACGAGTCGCCAAAATCGTGTGCAGGCCCGAGCATGGCTCACCTCGGTAGGGTGGCCCGTCCTCTCCTTCGCCTTGCTGATCATCGCTTGGGAGGTCCTGATCGTTGCCCTGAAGGTGCCCGAGTATCTCGTGCCGGCGCCCTCCAAATTTCTGGCGCGCCTCTTCCAATCGCGCCAACTGATCTGGACGCAAACGCTGGTCACCGCCTACGAGGTCGTCTTGGGATTCACCGCGGCCGCCGTCATCAGCATCCCGCTGGCCCTGCTGATCGCCTCGGTGCCCGCTCTGGAGCGAGGGGTTTACCCGATCATCGTCTTCTTCCAGTTGATCCCCAAGATCGCCATCGCGCCTTTGTTCATCGTATGGTTCGGTTTCACCGTCTTCCCCAAAGTGCTGTTGACGTTCCTCTTGTGCTTCTTCCCGGTCCTGGTGGACAGCATGACGGGGTTCAAGTCCATTGACCCGCGCCTTCTTTACATCACCCGCTCCATGGGCGCGAACCGTTGGCAGACGTTCCGCTATATCCGCCTGCCGGCGGCGATGCCGTTCATCTTCTCCGGCCTGAAGGTTTCCATCGTGTTCGCGTCCACGGGCGCGATCGTGGGCGAGTTCGTCGGCGCCAACTCAGGGCTGGGTTACCTCCTGCTGCGAGGGACCAGTTATCTGGATACGCCGTTGATCTTCGCCGCGCTGGTGGCCTTGAGCGTCATGGGGCTTCTGTTCAGTTACATCGTGCAAGGAAGCGAACAACTGGTGATGCCCTGGCAGAGAAAGGGCGAACACTGAGGGCAACGCCCGCCCATCGGGCGAGGAGATTACCCACAACCCAATCTCTTTTTGTAAGGAGGGAGAAAGATGCGTAGGTCCTTGTTTGCCACTCTCGTGGTCGTCGTTCTGCTGGTGGCGGCTTGCGCCAGGGCGACGCCGACGCCTACCCCCCAGCCTCCCGCGCCGACGCCGACCGTAGCGGCGCAGCCGACCCCGACGCCCGCGCCGACCCCCGTGCCGACGCCGGCGGCGAAGAAGAAGGTCAAGTTCACCTTGAACTACCTGGCCGGAGGGCCCCAGGCCGGCTTCATGTACGCCAAGAAGCTCGGCTACTACGATGAAGTCGGGCTGGATGTCACCATTGAAGAGGGCAAAGGCTCCGCCACCACGGCCCAGCAGGTAGCCACCAAGGGCACGGACATCGGCTTCGCCGACGGCCCCTCCGCCATGCAGGTGCGGGCTAAGGGCGGCATGATCAAGATCGTCGCGCCCATCCTTCAGACTAACGGCTTCGCCATCATTTCCCTGAAGGAGAAGAACATCACCAAGGTCAGCGACCTGGTGGACAAGACCGTCGCCGTCCAGCCCGGCGCCGCGCACGGCGTCCTCCTGGAGCCGATCCTCCTCGGCAACAACGTGGACCCCGCCTCCGTCAAACTGGTCAACATTGACCCCGCCGCCCTGGTAGGGAGCCTCCTGGAGGGTAAGGTGGATGCCATCCTCGCCGGCGCCGACTTCCAGAGCATCCAGATCCGCGACAAGGGGTTTGAGATCAACGAGATCTTCTACCGCGACGTGGGCGTCCCAACCATCGGCCTTTCCATCGTCGCCCACGAGGACCTCATCAAGAGCGATCCCGATCTCATCCGCAAGTTCGTCGCGGCCAGCCTGAAAGGCTGGGATGCGGCCCGCAAGAACCCGGAGGCCGCCGCGGCCGCCGTCACCGAGCAGTTCGTCGCCGGGAACCAAGAGCAGATCCTCAAGCAACTCAAAGTGGACCTGATGCTGGTCTGCGCGAAGGGCGCCAAATCCCTGGGGGCCCCGCCCGAAGAAAACTGGAAGCTCACCTTTGACCTCCTCGTCAAGTATCAGGGCCTCCCCGCGGACAAGCCGGTGACCGACTACTACACCACCGAGTTCCTCCCGGCCGATGCGCCGGCCTGCCCGTAGCGGGCGGCGCGTAGAACCTTGAGGATCAGACGGAGCCAGATGAGCCATGCTTGACAAACTCACCTCACCTACCACCGCAGTGCGCGTAGAGGCGCCTTCCTACCCCAGCGGGCGCGCCGCGCGCGAGGGCCCTTCGGCCCCGCCGTCCGCGGCCCGCATTGAGGCGCGCGGCATCGCCAAAGTCTACCACACCCCCCACGGCGACGTGGAAGCACTCAAGCCGATAGACCTCAAGATTGAGGCAGGGGAGTTCGTCAGCCTGGTGGGGCCTTCGGGCTGCGGCAAAAGCACCTTCATGCTCATCATCGCCGGCCTGCTGGAGCCGACATCTGGCTCCGTCCTGATCAACGGCCAGGTGCTCAACCGGCCCTTGACCGACGTAGGGATCGTCTTCCAGGATCACCTCCTCCTGGATTTCCGCACGGCGGAGGACAACGTCCTGCTCCAGGCGCAGATTCGCGGCCTCCCCATGGAGGCGATGCGCCAGGAGACGCGACGCCTCCTGCGAGAACTGGGCTTGGAGGGAGCAGAGAGGCGCTATCCGCGACAGTTGTCCGGCGGCATGCGCCAGCGCGTCTCCATCGCCCGCGCGCTGATCCACAACCCCTCCTGCCTCCTGATGGACGAGCCCTTCGGCGCGCTGGATGCCATCACGCGCACGCAGATGCGGCACGACCTGGAGATGCTGTGGCTGGAGAGGCCCAAGACCGTCCTCTTCATCACCCACAGCGTGGAAGAGGCGGTAGGGCTCTCGGATCGGGTGATCGTCATGTCGGCCGGGCCGGGCCGCATCGTGGACGAAGTCAACGTAGACCTGCCGCGCCCGCGTCCGGTCGGGCTCGGCGAGGACCCCAGCTTCGTGCGGTACGCCGACCGCATCTACAAGACGTTCCGTCAGTTGGGGATACTCCGCGTCTGAGGGGGAAGAAGATGGCGCTGAAAACCGTTCGCGTAGGGTTGGTGGGGGCCGGCAGCATCGCCCAAGTCGCCGAGCTGCCGGGTTTGGCGGCGGAGCCGGGCGTCAAGATCGCCGGCGTCGTCACGCGCACGCCCGAAAGCGCCGCGCGCAACCTGGAACGCTGGCCCATTGAGCGCGCATACCCCACCGTGGAGCAGATGATTGAACAGGCGAAACTGGACGCGCTCTTCGTCTTGACCCCTAAGACCCTGCACGCGCCGTTCGTGGAGATGGGGCTGCGGGCAGGGCTGGATGTCTTCTGCGAAAAGCCGTTGGCGACCACCGTAGAGGAGGCGCGACGCCTGGCCAACCTGGCCGACGAAACGGGGCGCTTGCTGATGGTCGGCTTCAACCGACGCTACGCCGAGGTTTACGTGATCGCGCGCCAGCAGTTCCGCGAGGGCGAGCTCCGATTCTGCGTCGCGCAGAAGAACCGCGCCGGTTCCGAGTATCGCGCCACGCTGGAGAACGCGATCCACATGGTTGACCTCCTACGCTGGTTCTGCGGCGAGGCCGAGACGGTAACCGCCCACGCCATCGCGCCGGACCCGTACCAGGAAGAGGGGACCATGGCGCTGATCCGCTTCCACACCGGCGCCGTGGGCGTCCTGGTCGGCGCGCGCTGCGCCGGCGAATGGGACGAACGGCTGGATGCGTACGGCCACCTCACCACCGTGCGCGTGACCGCGCCCGACCAGGTAGCCATCGCGCGCAATGGCGAGACGCGCCTGATTGACATGCGCCCCCGCGCCCAGGGCTGGGCCCAGGTGAATAAGACGCTTGGCTTCGGGCCGGAGGTCTCACACTTCATCCAATGCGTCCGCGAACGCAAACAGCCGCTGACGAACGGCCACGAGGCCGTCCGTACCCAGGAACTGGTGGATAAGATCCTGGCGTGCGCGGGGCTGCCGCTGCAAGATCGCGAACCACATTGAGAGGAAACGGCCATGAAACTGAAAGTGGGGACCTGGCTGCCGAACTTCGCCTACGACGACGACGGGATTGACCACGCCGAGCGGCTCCGCCATTGGATCGTGCGCGCGGAAGAGCTGGGCATGGATTCCATCTGGGTCACCGACCACCTCCTGCGCGCCCACAACATGTACGCGCGCACCTGGCTGGAGCCGCTGAGTACCCTGGCCTTCGCCGCCTCCCTCACCCGCCGGATCTCGCTGGGCACAGGGGTGCTCCTCCTCCCCCTGCGCCACCCCGTCCTCTTGGCGAAAGAGGTAGCAAGCCTTCAGCGCCTGTCCAACGGGCGATTCATCCTGGGCGCGGGCACCGGCTGGTTTGAAAAGGAATTTGAGGCCGTCGGCGCGGAGAAATCGCAAAGAGGCCGCCGCACCGACGAGGTCTTAGAGATCGTGCGACGCCTGGTCGCCGGCGAGACCGTCACCTAC
>DAOTYP010000254.1:0-12035 GCA_034434975.1 Anaerolineae bacterium
GCGACATCATCGCGCGTGACGGCCACCTGCCACCTCCTGGCTAGAACGGGTTATGTCTACTCGCGTCGTCTACTCGTGTAGATACCTAAACCGGATGATACCACAAACCATCCCTGCTGTCAAGCCTCAACGCCGACGGCCATCGTTTAAGGCTTACCTCCACGGCCCCATTTCGGGGCCTAGAATCCCCTGTTCCGATACTACTTTCCACGTGAAGAATTGACAAAGCGGAACAGGTGGAGTATAATCGGTTTGTCTACTCGTGTAGTCTACAGCAGTAGAATGCTGGCGACCGTGCCAGCCCCACATCCAACACCCTAACTATCACGCGGAGGTTCTCACCTCATGTCTCCTCAAATTCGCCTTGCCATTGCCGGCGTCGGGAACTGCGCCAGTTCGCTCATCCAGGGGTTGACCTACTACCACGATCACGTCAGCGATGAGCCTGTGCCGGGCCTCATGCATACGGTGCTGGGCGGCTACCGCATCCGTGACATCGTGCCTGTAGCCGCCTTTGACGTATCCGCAGACAAGGTGGGCAAAGACCTCGCCGAAGCGATCTTTGCGCCACCTAACTGCGCTTGGAAGAGCTGCGACGTGGCCCCCACAGGCGTGGAGGTGATGATGGGGCCCGTGCTGGATGGCGTGCCCCCGCATTTGCAGCCCTTCGTCAAGGTAGCCGACCGCAAACCGGTGGACGTGGAGAAGGTCCTGCGCGAGACGGGGGCCGACGTCCTGGTCAACTTCATCCCCACCGGCTCTAAGGATGCTGCCCGCTATTACGCGCAGGCGGCCATCAACGCCGGCGTCGGCTTCGTCAACGGCATTCCCGAGCTCATCGCCAGCGACCCCGAATGGGCCGCGCGCGCGGAGAAACACGGCGCCCAGCTCATCGGCGACGACGTGAAGAGCCAGGTCGGCGCCACCATCCTGCACCGTACGCTCGCCAAACTGTTCGTGGACCGCGGCTTGAAGATCACCCGTTCCTACCAGCTCAACTACGCGGGCAACACCGATTTCGCCAACCTCTCCACCCAGCGCGGCGCCAGCAAATCTATGACCAAGGAAAAGGCGGTGGAGAGCCTGGTTCCCTACTCTTTTCCCCTGTCATCCGGCTTCTCGTTCCTGGAGGTCCTCGGCGACACCAAGACGGCGCTCATCCTGCTGGAAGGCGAGAAGTTCGGGGGCGCACCGATCCGCCTGCTGGCCAAATTGGATGTGGAGGATAGCCCCAACTCAGCAGGCGTGATCATAGACGCCATCCGCTGCTGCAAGATCGCCCGCGACCGAGGCGTGAGCGGAGCCTTAGAGTCGGCCTCGGCTTACCTGATGAAGCACCCGCCCCGCCAATTCCCAGACGAGGAAGCGCGACGTCGGCTGGAGGAATTCATCGCCGGCACGCGGGAACGATAAGGATCGGCGAAGGGCAACCCGCAGCGGACGCCTAACACCCCAGAAGGAGCAGGGGGCCAACGAGGGTCATGGGAAGACGCTCTGGCATCCTCATACTGAAAAGGAGGCATGACCATGAACTCGCGCACACGCGTTCTGCTGGCGCTCAACCATAAAGAGCCAGATCGGGTCCCGTTTGACCTAGGGGGGACCGTCGTCAGCGGCATTCACGTCCGGGCCTATCGCGCCCTGCGGGCATACCTCGGCCTGCCTCAGGTAGAGCCCAAACTGGTGGACATCTTTCAGCAAATCGTCCAGGTGGACGACGACGTGCTGGACCGGTTGGGCGTTGATGTGAAGAACGTGGCCCCCCGCTCCTCCGGCACCTACCGGATTGAAATCAAGGACATGGGGGATTACACCTACTTCTACGATGAGTTCAAGATCGGCTGGCGCATGCCCAAGGTAGGAGGGCTGTACTACGACATGTTTGACCATCCCTTGGCAGGCCCCATCACCGAAGCCGACGTAGATCGTTTCCCCTGGCCCGATCCCCTAGATCCTAGTCGCTTCACAGGCCTTCGGGAAAAAGCCCAATCCGTGGCCGAGAAGGAGCAGCGGGCCGTGGTGGTGGGGAGCATGTCTGCCGGCGTTCTGGAGATCGCCGCCTGGACGCGAGGCTTTGCCGACTACTTCGCCGACCTGGCAGGCAACGAACGACTGATCGGCTACATCATGGACAAGGTGTTGGAGCAGAAGTTAGCCTACTGGGGCAAGATCTTTGACCTGTTGGGCGATTATGTGGACGTGGCCCAGGAGGCGGATGATTTCGCAGGCCAGGATCGCATGCTCATCTCGCCCGACACCTACCGCAGGCTGATCAAGCCGCGCCACAAGGTGCTGTTTGACTTCATCCACTCGCGCAGCAAAGCCAAGGTGCTCTTCCACTCCTGCGGCTCCGTACGCCCCATCATCCCCGATCTGATAGAGATCGGCGTGGATGCTCTGAACCCCGTGCAGGTCAGCGCTCGGGGCATGGATTCTGCCGAACTCAAGCGCGAATACGGCAAAGACCTCGCCTTCTGGGGAGGCGGCGTGGATACGCAGCGCATCCTCTGCGCCGGCTCGCCGCAAGAGGTGCGCGCAGAGGTCAAACGGCGCGTGCAAGACCTGATGCCAGGCGGCGGCTTCGTGTTCAACACGGTGCACAACATTCAGGCCAACGTGCCGCCGGAGAACATCATGGCCATGTGGGAAGCCTTACAGGAGTATGGCGTCTATCACTAAAGGCGCAGCCACCATGCAACCAGACATCATCATCGTCGGCCACATCATCCACGAGACGATCCAATTCCCCGATCGCATCATCACGCCGGTGCTTGGGAGCCCTGCTGCCTACGCTTCGGTGATCGCCAGCGTCCTGGGCGCGCGAGTCGGCCTGGTGACCAAGATCGGAACCGACATGCCCCCAGAACTGCTGAAGCCCTTCCAAGAGGCAGGGGTGGACACGCGCGGCGTTCGGGTAGAAGGCGAAACCTCCACCCGCAACTTGCTGATATACGATGCGGCGGGCAACAAAGAGGTCCGCTACCTGCACAAGGCGCCGAACATCCTCTTCTCTGACCTCCCCGAAGCCTACAGGTCCGCGCGCTTGATCTTCATCTGCCCTATGGATTACGAGGTGCCTTTGGCAACGGTGCGCGACCTGCGCAGCCTGGGGGCCCCCATCGTGGTGGACCTGGGTGGCTACGGAGGCGCGACCTCGGCCAGGCATCCCTCCCCCGAGGAACGGCCGCCCGTCGCCCTGAAGGAACTCGTCGGTCTCGCGGATGTGGTCAAGGGGAGCCTGGAGGATTGCCGACACCTCTTTGGGACGAACGCCGACGAAGAGGAGATCGTTCAAGCCTTTATCCGCTGGGGCGCGCGCGTGGGGATGGTCACCTTAGGGGAACGTGGCGCTCTGGTGGCTACCGCGAACGGCGCGCGCCGCGTTCCCGCCCTGGCCAGCACGGTGGTGGATGTCACCGGCGCCGGCGACGCTTTTTCGGCAGGCTTCCTCGTCGCGTACCTGCGCAGCGGAGATCCGCTAGGGGCGGCCCGCTTCGGCTGCGCCACGGCTTCCCTGGTCATTGAAGGGACAGGGGGGGGGCGGGTCGGACGGATGCCGACCTCGGCGCAAGTGCTCGCCCGCTTACATCATCAGGGAAAGGCCTCGCCGGAGGCTTGCTGTCCGCCTCCTTCCCTCCCTCGCCCCATCATGGTGTCAGATGAGGGGTCTTTCGCTTACTACACCGTGACCGAACGGCTTCCGGCGATCGCTCGGCGGGTGATCGCGGAGAACGACTTCCCACCGACGATCGCGGACGACCTGGAAGCCTTGGCGCGGGAACTCCCCGGCGGAACGGTCCGGCCCTTGCACGACGACGGCGGGCCAGACCTGGCCGATTGGGCCGCATACGTCCGGCCTTACCTGGGCCAAAGGTGGCTAGACATCCCCTGGTACTTCGCAGAGACCTACTTTTATCGCCGCCTCCTAGAGGCGACGCGTTACTTTTCTCCCGGCCCCTGGCAGGGCATAGACCCTTTCGCCACACAAAAGCGGATGGGGCTTGCCAGCGCGCTGGACTTCATCCGGGCCCTGAGCGCCCGGATCAACGTGTTGGTCGGCGCGAGCCCCGATCAACGGTGGCAACGGGCCGGCTTCATCGCGTTGGTCTCCTACGCCCTGTGGGGCAACCGCATGGATTTGAGCCTCTGGCCTGCCGAGGCGACGCCGCGCGGCGCGAGCCCCGTGGAACCTCTGCATGAGACGACCAACATCCTGGTAGACGATACGCAAGCCCTGGCCGACAGGGTGGAGAGCCTGCGGGGAGCGGCCTTCCATTTCATCGTGGACAACGCCGGCCTTGAACTCTTCTGCGACCTGGGCTTGGCGGATTACCTCCTGGCCTGCAGCATCGCCGGCACGGTTGTCCTGCACCTGAAGGCTCATCCTACCTTCGTCTCCGACGCCCTGATCCGCGACGTCCACTACACGGTGGAAACGCTGGCCGCCGATGCAGACGCGGCCACGCAAGCGCTGGCCGCGAGGCTGAGAGGCTACATCGCCTCTGGACGCCTGCAACTGCGCGAGCATCTATTTTGGACGGCGCCTTTGCCCTTCTGGGCGATGCCCGACGCGGTGCGCCGAGACCTCACCCAAGCGGCTCTGGTCTTCATCAAGGGCGACATGAACTACCGTCGCCTGCTGGGTGACCTCCACTGGCCCTTCACCACGCGGCTGGCCGATGTGGCCTGTTATTTTCCCTCCCCCTTTGTCGCGCTCCGCACGCTCAAATCAGAACTGGCGGTAGACCTGCGGCCGGATCAGGTAGAGAGGCTGACGCGCGCAGACCCGCAGTGGCTCACCGACGGTCGTTGGGGTGTGATCCAACTGATCGCTTGACCCGACCGACCTCGGGGCCGGTCATTTGTGGACACGGCGGCAAGTTGTGATACAATGGGGCCGGCGCGATCGCCTTGCCCGCGAGGGAGCGAGCGCCGAAAACGAACGAGGTAACCCCATGAACAAGATGCTTGCCGCCGTCCTCCACGACTTCAACCGCCTGGAACTGGAAGAAGTGCCCATCCCGCGCGCCGAGAACTTTGGTGAGGTGGTAGTCCGCATCAAGGCGTGCGGCATCTGCGCGACCGACTACAAGGCGATCAAAGGCATCCGGCGAAATGTAGCCTTCCCCTTCATCCCTGGCCACGAGCCGAGCGGCGTCGTTGCCGAAGTGGGGCCCGGCGTGACGAGCGTGAAGGTCGGCGATGAGGTGATCGTCCAACCGTCCGGCTTCTGCGGCTTCTGCAAGCACTGCCGCGTGGGCAACACCCACTACTGTGAACATGCCTTCACCACCGGCGGCGATGGCCCTAAAGAGGTCTGGCCTGGCGCCTTCGCCGAATACATGAAGACGAAAGAGAGCAGCCTGTTTCCGAAGCCGGCCAGCCTCAGTTTTGACGCTGCGGCCCTGACCGAACCCCTGTCGGGCGCCTGGAAAGGGGTCATTCAATATAGCCAGATGCAACTGGGCGACGACGTGGTGGTGATCGGGGTAGGGAGCATCGGCCTCCTCTGCCTGATGGTCGCCAAAGCCGCCGGCACGGGGCGGTTGATCGCGGTGGATACCAGCGACTACGCTTTGCGCAACGCCCTAGCCCTCGGCGCGACCCACGTCGTGAACCCCGCACGCGAGGACGCGAAGAAGCGCATCTATCAGATCATCCCCGACGGCCCCGACTTGATTGTGGAAGCGGCTGGGCCGATCCAAGCCGTGCAACTGATGGTGGACCTGCGGCGGCGCGGAACAAAGTGGAACGTGTTCGGCATCACCACCCATGAGAAGTTTGAACTGGACGGTGGGCATACCCACTTCCTGGAAGGCCGCATGGATGCCAGTTTCGGCACGACGCCCCTCGCGATGACCAAGGCGATCCGCCTGATGGAGACCGGCCTCGTTGACACGGAAAAGATCATCTCGCACCGTTTCCCCTTGTCCCGCATCCACGAAGCGATAGAAGTGATGAGCACCCCCGAACGCAACAAAGTGATCATCCACCCATGAGAGCCATCGTCAATACCGGGCCGAACCGTTTGGAGATGCTAGAACTTCCCCTGCCGGAGCCTGGGCCGGGGCAGGTGCGCATCCGCACCGGAGCGGTAGGCATTTGCGCGACCGACCTCGCCATGATCGCGGGCTGGGAACGAACCGGCTTCCCCGCGATCCCCGGGCACGAATGGGCCGGGACGGTGGACGCAGTAGGGCCCGGCGGCAACCGTTCCCTCATAGGCCGCCGCTGCGTCGCCGAGAACGTCCTGAGCGACGGCAAAGAGGTCGGTTTTGAGCACCCCGGCGGCTACGGCGAATACTTCCTCACCGAGGAAGCCAAGTTACAGGTCCTGCCGGATGACTTCCCTTTCACCACCGCGGCGCTCATAGAGCCGCTGGCGGTCGCCGTACATGGCAAGCATCGCTTGCGGGCCGATGCCGCCGCCCCGATCCTGATCTTGGGCGATGGGCCGGTCGGGCTCCTCATGCTCCTTGTGTTACTGCATGAGGGCCCTAAGCAGATTTGGACGGTCGGCGGGCGCGCGCATCGGCTGGCACGGGCCGCCCGCCTGGGCGCATCGGGAACCCTCAATTACCACACCCTGGTCGGCGACCTCGCGGCCGCCATCCGACAAGCATCGGGCCTAGAATTCCCTACCATCGTAGAGGCCTCCGGCTCGGCGACGGCCATGAACGCGGCCCTGGAACTGATCCAGCCTTGCGGTAGGATCCTGATCCTGGGCGATTACGGCGAGACGCGCGCCTCTTTCCGCTGGAATCACCTCCTCCACCGAGAGATAGAACTGATCGGCAGCAACGCGAGCGCCGGTGCTTGGCCGGAGGCCGTCTGGCTGGCCGTCCGCGAGAGGCTTCCCCTGGCCGACCTCGTGACCCATCGCTTGCCGGTGGAGAGGTTCCAGGAAGGCTTCGCCCTGATGCGCGACCGCCGCAGCGAGGTCATCAAGGTCGTGTTGGAATGGTGATCGCCGCCCATCCCTCTAGGGATGGGCTCAGAGACGTCCATCCTTCTCGCCTGCCAAGGCCCTTGTCGACTACCATGTACTTCGCTTTCACACTGCACGCAACGGACGGACAGGCTCGCGCCGGCACCTTTTACACCCCGCATGGTGAGATCTCTACACCCGCCTTCGCGCCCGTCGGCACCCAGGCTACCGTCAAAACCCTGACGCCCGACGAACTACACGACCTAGGCGCCTCGTTGATCCTGGCCAACACCTATCACCTCTACCTACGCCCCGGCGTAGAGCGCATCGCGCGTTTGGGCGGATTGCATCGTTTCATGGCTTGGCAAGGCCCCCTTCTGACCGACTCAGGCGGCTTCCAGGTCTTCAGCCTCGCGCCGCTGCGCCGAGTAGATGCCGACGGTGTTACCTTCCGCTCCCATGTAGACGGCAGCGAACATCGCTTCACCCCGGAGGTCATCATCGCCGCGCAAGAGGCTTTGGGGGCCGACATCATCATGTGCCTGGACGAATGCTCAGATCCGCATGATCGCGCGTACAACGAAGTGGCGCTCGCGCGCACCCACGCCTGGGCCGAACGATGTCGGACCGCTCACCGCCGCCGCGACCAAGCCCTTTTCGGGATCGTCCAAGGGGGCATTTTCCCCGAGCTGCGCGCGGAGAGCGCGCGCACGTTAGTCTCACTGGATTTCCCCGGCTACGCCATCGGCGGGCTCAGCGTAGGTGAGACCAAGGAAGAGATGCTGGCCACCTTGGATGTCACTGTCCCTCTACTGCCGGCCGACCGCCCACGCTATCTGATGGGCGTAGGAGGGCCGCGAGACCTGGTAGAATGCGTAGCGCGGGGGATTGACCTTTTTGATTGCGTCTTGCCGACACGCCTGGCGCGCAACGGCGGCCTGCTGACCCGCACCGGCCGGTTAAACATCCGAAACGCCTGCTTTGCAGACGACCCAGGCCCCATCGTGCCGGGCTGCACCTGCTATACATGTCGGCGCTTCTCCCTCGCCTACCTGCACCATTTGTTCAAAGCCCAAGAGATCCTAGGCTTACGCCTGGCAACCCTGCACAACTTGCACGTCCTTCTCCGTCTGATGGAGGAGATGCGCGCTGCCATCCTGGCAGGCACCTTTGCCTCTTTCCGGGCATCATTTCTGGCCGAATGCCAGCCGATCGGAGCCGACCTAGAACGATGAACTTCCTTCAAGCCGTCATCCTCGGCCTCGTGCAAGGGGCCACCGAGTTCGTACCCATCAGTAGCTCGGCTCACCTCGTCCTCGTTCCCTGGGCCTTGGGCTGGCCGTCGCCAGACCTAGCCTACGACACGATGGTTCATTGGGGCACGCTGGTCGCAGTCCTGGCCTACTTCTGGAAAGATCTCTGGCAACTGCTACGCGCCTGGGCGATTTCTCTCCCTGCCCTCCTGAGGGCGCGCGCGCTCCCCCAGGCGCCAGAGGCCTGCCTGGCCTGGTGGATCATCCTGGGAACCCTGCCTGCTGCCATCTTAGGCGCGCTTTTTGAAGACTTCTTCGCCTCCCTCTTCGCAAACCCGCAGGCCGTAGGGGCTTTCCTGCTGGTGACGGCTGTTTTGCTTGTGAGCAGCGAACGGCTAGGGCCGCGCGTCCGCGCCTTGGAACAAATGACCATCAGCGACGCCTTGCTGATCGGCCTGGCACAGGCAGCAGCCATTGCGCCAGGCATCTCCCGGTCCGGGGCAACGATTAGCATGGGGCTGGCTCGCGGCCTACAACGCGAGGCGGCAGCCCGCTTCAGTTTCCTTCTATCAACGCCCATCATCCTAGGAGCCGGTTTGCTGCAACTGAAGGCTTTGGCAGAGACCTCCGGCGCGCTATCCCGTGCTCCGCTCTTGAGCGCGGGCTTTCTCGCCGCGGCGATCAGCGGTTACCTCTGCATTCGCTTCCTGTTGAGTTACTTACGACGCGGCCGGCTTTACATTTTTGCCATCTATTGTGCTCTGCTGGGCTTCGCCGTCCTCTTGGCAACAGCACTGCGCTGAGGCAAGGGAGGCCCCGATGCGGCCCACTCTTCGGATCGGACCTATCCGGCTGGCCTTCTGCCTCCTCCTTGCCGCCTGCGGTACGAAGGTGGAGACGCCCGCGCCGATCACGATCACCATCGGCGGCTCTACCTCCATGCTTCCGCTTCTCCACGACCTTGCCGACGCGTACCAGGCCCAACACCCCAACGTGCACATCACCATAGAAGGGTACGGCTCGCAAGGGGGCGTGAAACGGCTACGCGCCTCTTCTGCAGGATCTCCGGAAGATGGATTGGACCTGGTCGCCTCGTCGTGGTGGCCCCTGGCCGGCATAGAAGCCTCCGGCGATCTCACCGCTACGGCGGTGGCGCGCGACGGCATCGCCCTGATCGTGCACCCCCACAACTCCGTACCGGGGCTGACGCTTCTGGAACTGCAGAGGATCTACGCCGGACGAACCTTGAGCTGGCAAGAGGTAGGCGGCCCCTCGGACGACATCGTGGTGATCAGCCGAGAGGACGGTTCAGGGACGCGCGCGGCCTTTGAAGCCCTGGTCATGGGTGATGAGCCGGTTACCCTGGCTGCAGTGGTGATGCCTTCCAGCGCAGCGGTGGTAGAACACGTGGCCAAGCATCCGACGGCCATCGGCTACGTCTCCACCGCCTACCTCACCGACACGGTGCGCGCCCTGCCCATTGAAGGCCAGTTGCCCACCAGCGCTGCCTTGCGCTCCGACGCCTACCCCCTCACCCGAGCCCTGTACCTGGTCGGCGGCGAGGCGTCTTCCCAGGCCGCGCGCGCGTTTGTAGGCTTCGCCGTGAGTCCGGCAGGCCAATCCATCGTTGCACGTCGCTACCTGCCTCGGAGGTGATCCGCCATGTCAACGATTCGGCCGCTCGCCCTATCCAGCATGTGGATTCAACACCGTTTTGACCATCTCCCGCCTTTCCTGGCCGCGGGGCGAACGCTCGGCTTCAACTCCTTTGAGCTGAGCCACATCGTTACGCCCCCCATGCTGGACGGCCTCGGCGATGGTGAGGGCATCGTGAGCCTCCATTACCCCGCGCCAACGGTTCCTCATCCCGCCACAGGCCGGGCAGCCGATGCGCTCCTTTCCTCTCCCGACGAGGAAGCAAGGCGTTGGGCCGTGGCCCGTGGGCGCGTGACGATGGACACGGCGCGCGCCGTGGGGGCGCGCGCCGTGGTCGTGCACCTAGGAGAAGTGCAACTAGACACCTCGCAGGAATGGGCCCTGCGCCAACGCTATCTGGCAGGCCAGGCCGGCACCCTCGCCTACGAGCGCGCGCGGGCGCGCGTATGGGACGAGCGAGAGCGTCTCAAGGCCCCCTATCTCACGGCAGCCCGCCGCAGCCTGGAGGAACTGGCCGAATACGCCGCGCAAGTCGGCCTTCGCCTGGGCCTAGAGACCCGTTTCCACGCCTATCAGATTCCCAGCCTGGAAGAGTTGATAGGGCTCTTGGCCGAGTTCGCAGGAGAGACCGTCGGCTACTGGCACGACACCGGCCATGCGCAGGCCCTGGCGAATCTGGGCTTTTGGCCGCCGACGGCGTGGCTGGATGCGGCGGGCGCGCGCCTCATCGGCGTACACCTGCACGACTGCCGCGGTTGGAGGGATCACCTCATCCCCGGCCTGGGCGAGGTGGACTTCGCTGGCCTCGCGCGCAGGCTATCGCCAGATACCCTTTGCGTCTGCGAGTTTGACTGGTATTATGAAGAGGACGAGATCCGGGAAGGAGTGCAAACCTTGCGCCGGATGGGCCTATAGCATAGGAACGACCCTCCGACGAACCTATACCCCTGCGCGCACCGCGCCTATCTGCTCTTTGAGCCAGGCTTCAATGAAAGGGTCTATCTCGCCATCCAGGACGGCCTGCGTGTCGCCGGTCTCGTAGCCCGTGCGTAGGTCTTTGACCATGTGGTACGGATGCAACACGTAAGAACGAATTTGGTTGCCCCAACCCGCTTCCACATGCTTGCCTTTGATGCGAGCCGCCTCCTCCTCCCGCTTCTGCAACTCCAGATCGTACAACCTGCCGCGCAGGATGCGCATCGCCGTTTCGCGGTTCTGCAGTTGCGACCGTTCGTTCTGGCACGTAACGACGATGCCCGTAGGCAAATGGGTGATGCGCACCGCGGTAGAGTTCTTCTGCACGTTTTGCCCGCCTGCGCTGGAAGAACGATACACGTCTATCCTTAGGTCGTTGGGGTTGATCTTGACCTCTATGTCGTCGGGCAGATCGGGCATCACCTCTACCAGCGCAAAGGTCGTGTGGCGGCGATGGGCCGCGTCAAAGGGCGACAGGCGCACCAAACGATGCACACCCCTCTCCGCTTTCAGATAGCCGTAGGCCCATTCGCCGCGAATCTCCGCCGTAACCGATTTCAGGCCCGCCTCCTCACCCGGCAACGAATCAACGATCTCCGTCTGATAGCCACGCGACTCGGCCCAGCGCAAGTACATCCGCAACAACATGGCCACCCAATCCTGTGCCTCTATGCCCCCCGCGCCCGCATGGATGGCCAGGATCGCGTCGCGCCGATCGTAAGGCCCTGAGAGGAGAAGGCGAAATTCCTCCTGGGCCACCTCGGCCTCTAAAGCAGCCACCTCGGCCACCAACTCGGCTTCCATAGCCGGATCGCCCTCGGCCAGATCCGCCAACTCTAAAGCATCGGCCACCCGCCGGCTGCGCTTCTGCCAACGCTCCCACTCGTCCTTCAGGGCGGCCAGTCGCTGCATCTCTCTCTGAGCCGAGGCAGGATCGTCCCAAAAGCCCGGCGCGGCGACTTTCTCTTCCAGCCTGGCGATCTCCGCTTCTTTGGCCTCTAGGTCAAAGACGCCTCCGGATGTGCTGAATGCGTGCGTCCAATTGCGAAAGTTTCTCCTTCAAATCGTCCATGCGATCCCTCCCCTTGACCGATTTTTACGAGAAAAGGCCCTCCACAAAGGCTTCCGGATCAAACTCGGCGAAATCCTCCGGTTTTTCGCCCGTACCGACGAAACAGATGGGGAGGCCGAGATCATGCACGATGGCAAAGGCCATGCCCCCC
>DAOTYP010000255.1:0-5879 GCA_034434975.1 Anaerolineae bacterium
AACAACAAGGACAATCGCTACTCCGACAACCCATGTGAGAGGCGAAATCCGCTGACGAGATGGCCGTCGCGCCGCGCTTTTTCTTCCGGTCGTGCGCATCGCCTCTCGCCCTGCCTTTTTAAGCATCTCCACTCCCCCTGCGAATTCTGCCCTAGTATAGCATAAAACGCGCTTTCGTCAATACCCCAAACCGAAATCTGCGAACAGGATCTTCACAGGCCCCCAGCGCGGTTTGCGCCTCTCCCTACCGAAGGAAGGATTATTAGCAGATATAGTTGACAAATCTTCCTTACCACTATATAATGCCTCTAGCAAAAAACGCGCGGCCCAATCCTTCGTCCACACAAGAAGAGCAGAGTGACCACCTTCACCCATTTGGCGTTAGGGAACCGATATCGGCCAGCCCTGCAGGCCACCCCTTCCATCTGGCTATGGAGCGGGGTCGTGTTAGCCCTCGGCCTTTTCCTTGCCCTGGCTCCCCTTTCCCTGGCCTTGTTCCTGGTCGGCGGCATGGCGGTCGCCCTGATCAGCCTTCTGCATCCCCCGGTGGCGTTGCTCTTGCTGATCTTCTCGGTCCCCTTCGGCTTGGTGCGCGAAATCGCTTGGGCCAGGGCACGTTTGGGCGCGCCGGAGGCATTGTTGGCGTTGGCCCTTGCGGCCTGGTTCGCTCAGGGCGCCATCCGTCGGAGGCTAGACGTGCACGCGGGGCCCTTGGCTTGGCCTTTCGGCCTCTTCGCCTGGGCGGTGGCGCTCTCCACGCTGGTTGCCGTTTCCTTCCAAGAGGCGATCCCGGAGGTCATCAAATGGCTGGAGGTCCTTGCCCTTTACCTGATGGCCCGCAGCGTGCTGCGACCGCGGTGGGTTCCCTGGCTCCTAGCAGCCGCGTTAGCCGCGGGAACCATCCAGGGGCTTTTGGGCGTCTATCAATTCGTGCGGCAGGTCGGGCCTGAAGCGTTTCGCCTGGGGCGATACCTGCGCGCGTTCGGCACCTTCGCCCAGCCTAACCCTTACGCCGGATACCTGGGCATGGTCGTCCCTTTAGGCTTCAGCCTGAGCTGGTGGGCATTGGGTGCGGCTTGGCGAGAACGTGGGCGGCTTCGCGCCCTCGCTCGGCTCCTGGGCTACGGCGTCGCCACCGTCATCTGCGCCGCGGGGCTCATCATGAGTTGGTCACGCGGCGCCTGGCTCGGCTTCGTCGCGGCCAGCCTCGCGGTGATCATGGCACAGAGCGGTCGGAGCAGGTTGGTGTTGACTCCCTTGGTGCTGGTTGGGGCCATAGTGGGCCTGCTAGGTGGCTTTGGTCTCCTTCCCGGCGCGTTAGCCGCGCGCCTTTCCGACCTCGGCTCCTTTGTCAGCCTGCCCAACCTGAACGCCGTGGAGGTCACCGAGGCGAACTACTCCGTTTATGAACGGGTTGCCCATTGGTACGCGGGCCTGGCAATGTTCTCGGATCACCTCTGGTTTGGCGTAGGCGCGGGCAACTTCGCGTTTTTTTATTCCGATTACGCCCCGGCCCGCTGGCAAGTTTCCTTGGGCCACGCGCACAACATCTTCATCAACACAGCGGCCGAGACGGGCCTCACGGGCCTCCTCGCTTTCATAGTGGCATGGGGGATGGCCCTCATCGTCGCGGTGCGCCGCGTGCAAACCTCCGCCGGCTACGCCAGGGCTGTCGCGGCGGGCGTGTTGGGCGTCTTGGTGCACGTCTCCGTGCACAACCTCTTTGACAACCTGTTCGTGCAGCGCATGTACTTACACCTAGCCTTGCTACTGGCGCTCGTCTGACATGCGCGCCGAAAAGCGAAACGATGACGAGATAACGATCGGGAAGATGATACTCGCCAGGCTGCTCAATTTCGCTCAATCAAATCCCAAAGAGATCACGCGCTTCCTCAAATTCGCTACCGTAGGCGCCATCGGCATGGTGGTAGACCTCGGCATCCTCAACCTGCTGTACAAGGTCGTCTTGCCGGTCCTTGTTCCCGGACTCTTGTCGGCCCAGCGACTGCTGATAGCGAACAGCATCTCCTTCAGCACGGCCGTGGTCAGCAACTTTACCTGGAACCGGCTGTGGACCTTCCCGGAAAGCCGACAAAGGCCCCTCCTCAGCCAGTTCGCCCAGTTCGCCCTGGTCAACCTGGTAGGGCTGGGCATCAACAACTTGGTGCTTCTAGGGGTCTTCAGCCTGGTACACCGTTTCATCCCAGACCCGTACAACTACAACCTGGCGAAGATGTTTGCCATCGGTGTGGTCCTCTTCTGGAATTTCGGCATCAACCGCATCTGGACCTATCGGGGCCTGTAAGAGAGCGGTGAACCTGTGCGCATCGGGATAGATTACACACCTGCGCTACGCCAGAAAGGGGGCATCGGTCGCTACACGCGCGAACTGGTGCGCGCGCTGGCCGCCCAGGATCAGGAGAACCGCTACGCATTGTTCTACGCCGACGGGCCCGATGGAATCCAGACGCCAGGCCCTAACTTCCACGCGCGGCGAGCGGGCTGGAGCGAGCGGGCGCTGCTGATCGCCTGGCATCGCCTGCGGCTGCCCTTGGCGGTAGAGCGGTGGACCGGCCCCCTAGACGTTTTCCATTCGCCCGATTTCACGCTGCCTCCTCTCAGGGGCGCCCAAGGGGTGGTAACGGTGCACGACCTGGCCTTCCTGCGGGTTCCGGAATGCGCAGAGCCCAGGCTGCGCTCATACCTGATGACCGTCCTACCGCGGAGCCTCAGACGCGCCGCGCACATCCTGGCCGATTCCGAATGCACCCGACAGGATCTGATCACCCTGTTGGACGTGGCGCCGGAAAGGGTCACCGTTGTCCCGGCAGGGGTAGATGCTCGCTTTCGGGCGGACGTGCCGGAAGCGGACCGGGCTATGGTGCGACGTCGCTATCGGCTAGAGGGGCCTTACATCCTGAGCGTCGGCACCATTGAGCCGAGAAAAAACCACACAACCCTGATCGCAGCCTACGCCAGGTTGCGACGATCTACCGCCCTCCCGCATGCCCTGGTCATCGCTGGCGGCAAAGGTTGGCTGGATGAGCCTATCTACGCGGCGCCGGCAGCACACGGGGTGGGCGAGCACGTGCGTTTCCTGGGCTGGGTGGACGACAACGACCTGCCGGCATTGTACGCCGCGGCGGATGCTTTCGCTTTCCCTTCGCTCTACGAAGGTTTTGGCCTTCCCCCTTTGGAGGCAATGGCCTGCGGGGTCCCGGTGATCACCGCCGACAATTCCTCCTTACCTGAGGTCGTGGGAGACGGCGCGCTCCTTGTGAACGCGCGCGACACAGAGAGCCTGGCCACAGCCCTGGAGCGCATCCTGACGGACGAAGCCTTGCGCTCAACCTTGCGGACACGGGGCCTCGCGCGGGCACGGGCTTTTACCTGGACGCACGCGGCGACGCGGCTTTTGGCCGTCTATCGGCAAATCGGAGAAGCATCATGAGCCTAGCCATGGCGCCGCCTGTGCGGAGGAGCGCGAGCCGATGGCTCGGTTGGGTTGGCTTGGCGTTAGCCGGCCTCGGCTATTGGGGCCCCTGGATATGGCATCCCTCCGCTGCCCTCACCTTGATCGGTTTGGATCTAGGCGAATTCGTCAAGTTCCTGCCATCGGTACGGTCAGGCCAATTAACGCTGCACCGTGAGATCTTCTTCCTGCCGGCTGCCGCGTTGAGCCTGAACTTGACCCTCATCGCCTACCGGCGAGGCAGCCGGTTGAAATGGCGTGGCAAGATCATCGCGTCCCTGGGCGCGATCGCCATTGCCCTGGCGATGTTGCCTCCGGCTTGGTCTCTGGCGACGCTGCGGCTGCCGGAGTTTCGCACCTTGACCATCTTGATCGCCCTGTGCGTGGTGTTCGCACTAGCAGGGCCTATTTGGAGAGGGCTGCCCCGCTGCTGGCTGGGCGGGGTTGCCCTCTTCTCCGCGGCTCTAGCGGCCGTCGGCCCCCTCTGGCAATTTTGGCTCGTGCTCCCTGCGATCCAGACTGCCTACGGTCGGCCCCTCGCCATCGGCTGGGGGCCTGTCACCATGGCCTTTGGGTGGTTACTCTTCGCCGCATCCGAAGGCTTACAGATGACCCAACATGGGAGAGAGGGAAACTCTACAGGCTACGTCAAACATTCTGACTAGGAGGTTTTCTGGTGAAGTTAGCCCGCCGCGTGTTCCGGTTAGGTACGGAGTCCGCCTTTGAAGTGCTCGCTAAGGCGCGGGCCCTGGAGGCTCAAGGTCGGGAGATCGTGCATTTGGAGATCGGAGAGCCCGATTTTGACACCCCGCCCCATATTGTGGAGGCTGCCATCGCCGCCCTGCGGCGCGGCGAGACGCACTACACGCCGTCGGCCGGCATCATGCCTCTACGCGAGGCCATCGCGAAAGAGGTGAGCTGCACGCGCGGCATCTCTGTTGAACCCGAGGAGGTCGTGGTCACGCCGGGCGCCAAGCCCATCATCTTTTTCACCCTTCTTGCCCTCTGCCAGCAAGGGGATGAGGTCATCTACCCTAATCCTGGCTTCCCGATCTATGAATCCATGATCAGGTTCGTCGGGGCGCGCCCTGTGCCCATCCGCCTACGCATGGAGAACGGCTTCAGCCTTGACCCCGATGAACTGCGCCGCTTGCTGACCTCGCGCACGCGCCTCCTGATCCTCAACTCGCCCGGGAACCCGACCGGCAGCGTCCTCAGCCAAGCCGACGTAGAAGCCATCGCGCGCGTGCTCCAAGGTCACGATTGCCTGATCTTGTCGGATGAAATCTACGGTCGCCTCATTTTTGAAGGGAGCCATTTCAGCATCGCCAGCGTTCCCGGCTTCAAAGAGCGCACGGTCATCCTGGACGGTTTCTCTAAAACCTACGCGATGACCGGCTGGCGACTGGGTTACGGCGTGATGCCGAAGGCCCTAGCCAAGCACATCACCCTCTTGATGACCAACTCCAACTCCTGCACGGCCACCTTCTCCCAACATGCCGGCATCGCCGCGTTGACCGGGCCGCAAGAGCCGGTGGAAAAGATGGTGGCAGCCTTCCGCGAACGACGCCAGGTCATCGTGGACGGCCTCAACGCCCTGCCCGGCGTCAAGTGCCCCGTCCCTCAAGGCGCGTTCTACGCCTTCCCCAACATTGAAGGGACGGGGTTGAAGAGCAAAGCCTTGGCTGATCTCCTCTTAGAGGAGGCCGGCGTCGCGGTCCTGTCGGGCACCGCCTTTGGGGATTACGGAGAAGGGTTCCTTCGCCTCTCATATGCTAACTCGGTGGCCAACCTGCGCAAGGCCTTGGCCAGGATGGAAGAACTGCTGACGAAGATCGTCTGTTGAACTCCGCCGTTCAGGGCAAGGAAGCAGGGGAGAGAACTATGCCGTTCCGCGATCGCATTCGTGCCGTCTATGATCACTTCTCTCCGGGTTACCGTAAGATCGCCGATTTCCTGTTGGATGACTATCGCACGGCAGCCTTCCTGAGCGCGTCGGGCATCGCTCAATACCTCGGTGTAGACCCTGCTACGGTGGTGCGCTTTGCCCAGCGGTTGGGCTACACCGGCTATCCGGAATTGGCTGAGGAGGTGCAGGCCCTCGTCAAGCAAGAGCTCGCGGCCGCTTTCTCGCCCGCGCCAGCGGCGGATAGCCCCTTGGGCATCCTGCGAGAGGTGCTGCGCAGCGAAGCGGAAGACATCCAACGGCTTCTCATCGTCAATCGCCCTGACGTCTTGGAGGATCTGTTGAACGGCATCCTCACGGCGCGGCGCGTGTACCTCATCGCCGAGTCTAACGGCAGCCGGATCATGGAAGTGGCGGCTGTACAACTGGGCCTGTCAGGAATTGACGCGCGCGTGGTGAAGGGGGACCGCGCGGAACGCAGCATCGCCCTCTTAGACCTAG
>DAOTYP010000256.1:0-3822 GCA_034434975.1 Anaerolineae bacterium
CCGTCCACAGTTTGGGGTTCTGGATCTGGACCTCCAGTTTATACTTGTCCAGCGCCTTCATGGATTTGATCTGCTTGGAGACCACGTCCTGGCCGCCTGCGCAGGCCAGTTCGGGATTGATGTAGCGCTCGTAACTCCAGACCGCGTCTTCGGCGGTGAACTCACGCCCGCTGTGGAACTTGACCCCCGGGCGGATCTCAACGATGAGCGTATCGGGCTGAGGCCGCGTCACCGACTTGGCGACATACCCCACGCGCTTGACCTCGCGATCGTAGATGAACCAGGGATCGTAGGGCGGGACGTGCACGCCCTGCAGGCCGGCCCCCAGATGCCAAGGGTTGCAGGGATCAATGCCGGGCGGGTCCGCCGCGATGGGGATGATGACCGCGCCGCCCACCTTCGGGCCTGGCGTAGGCGGCACCGGCGTAGGCGGCGCAGGCGTAGCCGTTACCACCTTCTCTACAACCTTCTCCACAACGGCCGTCTCTTTGACGACCTTCTCTACGGGGACCGTCTCCTTGACGACCTTCTCCACGACGACGGTCTCCTTGATGACCTGAGGGGTGGGCGTGGCGCAGGCGGCGAGGAGCGCGCTGGAAACGAGCGCGCCGGCCCCTTTCAGCCACTGGCGACGAGAGATCTGTTTCATTTGGCCTTTCTCCTTAGATCAACCTTGAGGTTTCCCCTCCCAACGGAGTTCCCAAGACGCCGAGACGGCAACGGTCTCGTTCTCCATCCACGTTTGCCCGTCAACCACCTCCTCCCTACTGAAATGGGCCGGCGCCTTCGCTCTCGTCCCCATCTAGAGAACGCCCCTCGTGGAGAAGAGGCCAACCTCAATCCCGATACCCCAGACGGCGGGAGATCGCCCGGGTGCCGGCCAGCAGCTCCTTGCCCATCAGTTCCATCTGCCCATATGGCATGCGATCGGCCGGGCCAGAGATGCTGATGGCAGCGATCGGCTCCCCTCGGTAGTTAAAGATGGGCGCAGCCACGCAGCGCACCCCCTCTTCGTTCTCAATGTCGTCTATGGCGTACCCTCGGTGACGCACGCGGGCCAACTCCTCTTGCAGTTGCTCCACCGTCGTGATCGTGCGGGGCGTGAGGGCCGGCAGCCCATGTTGCGCGACGATGGCTTGCCGCTCGGATTCCGGCAGGTAAGCAAGCAACGCCTTGCCCAGCGCGGTGGAGTGACATAGGTTGCGCTGACCAGGCTGCGCGCTCATCCGCATGGAACGGGTGCTTTCCAGGATCTGCAGGTAAACGACCTCACCTTGGTAAAGGACGGCCAAGTTCACAGTCTCGCGGAAGGTCTCCACCAGCTTGCGCATGAAGGGGAGCGCAAACTCGGTCACGTCAAAGTGCGAGGCGACCAGGTTGCCTATCTCAAAGAGCCTGAGGCCCAGCCGATACCTGTCCGTCTCGGGCACCTTTTCCACATACCCGCGCGCCTCCAGGGTAGCCAGGTAGCGGAAGACCGAGCTCTTGGGCAGCTCCAATCGCCTAGACAGCTCGGCCAGAGTCAACCCCGCGCGCGCCTGCCCTAGAGCCTCCAGGAGATCCAAGGCCTTGGCCAACACCTGTATCGTGTAGCGCGACGGCAAGGGCTGCGGCTCCACAGGGCCGGTCACCTTTCCGGCGGGAGGCGGAGCGCCCGCGCCGGCTGTTTTATTGAATGAAACACTATTTTGTTCAGGCAAATACATCATAGCAGCATACCCCCTTCACGTCAAGAGGATCGTTTCTCAGAATGAAATAATAATCCATAAAGACAAACACGTCAACGGCGCAATGAAACGCCGGCGGCATCCCCCTTGCCGCCGGCGCACACGCCAGAGAGATCAAACCCTGTCAACGGACAAGATCAGCCTCTTCCTGCTGCAAGCGATCCAGCACGCCCAGGACTTCCGCGTTGGTCGGGATGTCCCACATCGCATTGGCATGATGTTGGTAACGCACCCGCCCCGCCTTGTCCACCACCACCAGGGTCGGCATGCGCCCCAACTTCAGCAGGTTCACCTCCTGCCCATAGCGGTCCGCCACTTGATGGCCCGGATCGGGCAGCCCCACGAAGGGGAACCCCTCCCTCTTCCAATGCCGCACGAAGGCCTCCCGCTCCTCAGGGCCGATCACCACGATCTCGGCCCCGCGCGCGGCGAACTGTTGGTAATCCTGGCGCAAGCGCGCCACGTGCCGACGGCAGAACGGGCACGAGAAGCCACGGGTGAACACCAGAACGACATGCTTGCGACCGCGATAGTCGGAAAGACGCACCGTGCGCCCCTGGATGTCCTCCAAGGCGAAGTCAGGGGCCTCCGCGCCGATCTGAATCTGTTCCAACATAAACGATCCTCCCCTCAACCCAAGCCTAAACGGGCGCCAAGGTGCCCGCGAAGATCAACCACGCTAGCACCGTCTTGGCCACGAGGCTCAAGACGATGTACACCCGCTCACCGTAGAGGTAATCGCGCCAAGGGCCGACCTTCTTGTACTGGAGCACCATGTTGACGGCGAAGATGTTGAAGAGGACGAAGAGGGTCGGCACGATGGCATAAACGAAGGCCGGCGGCTTGGCGTCGCCGGAGTTCACCGCGCCCATGAAGTACAAGAAGATCACGATCCAGGGCACGATGCCGGCCAGACAACCGTAGATGAAGGCCCGCCAGCTCGTTCGGGAGGTCGTCTGATTGTGGACCTCCATCATGATGCCGAACAGGTTCATCATCGCGTTGATGCCGAACAGGACGATGAGCGTCCCCAGGTCCCAGATGCCGACGAGCATGCCGATCAGCACGACCATCAGCGAGGAACTGAGGGCATACTCGTAGAAACGGATGGGATTCATACCCTTCCTCAGGTTCTCTACGTAGGACTGATAGCCGACGGTGGATAGGTAGAAGTGGGCCACGGCAGAGATCAGCAGGAACGTCGCCACCGCCGGCCCGAAGGGGAGTTCATACCAAAGTTGCGGGTTCGGCTTCAGGGTGAAGGTCGCTCGGTCAAAACTGAGGTAGTTGGTGAAGATGGGGTAGGTCTTGTCGTTGCTGACCACCCACATGAAGACGCCCTGGATCAGGTGCAAGAAGCCCATGACCAGGTTGAAGCGGCGCAGCCCCAGGAACGTCCTTTCGGCCGACGGCCCTGTGAAGGCTCTGACAGCGGTTGACATTGGGCAACTCCTTTCATTCTTTGAGACGCGCCAGGAAACCTTTGACGGCCTGCAAGAAAGGCGCCGGACACTCCTCCTGGGGGATGTGTCCACAGGACGGAAGGACGACCAACTCCGCTTGCGGCAGCTCGCGGGCCAGCCGGACGCTCTGCTCGGTCGGCACCACGCGGTCATCGTCGCCGGTGATCACCAGGGCCGGCACGCGGACCTCACCTAAGCGCTCTGCTAACCCCAACGGACGGCTGGCGCGGGTCAGCTCCCACAAGGCCCTATCCCAATTCTGCACCCTCAGGGGCTTGCGGTAGCCGGCCCAGATCTCCGGCGTGAGCCGAGAGGGGTCGTGCCAAGCCAGACGCCCCAAGCGCTCGCCGAAGGAAGGAAAAGAACGAGCCAGCCACAACCCCAGCCGCTGGGCCTGGGGCAAGCCCAGGAGAGGTCGGACCCAACCAGGCGTTCCTCCCCCCTCATAAACGGCCGCAGCCACCAACACCAGCGCCTCCACCCGTTCGGGATGCCGCAGGGCCGTCAACACGGCGATCGTCCCTCCGGCAGAGTTCCCGATCAAGACCGCCTTCTCCACCCCTAACCGGTCCAGCAGCGCCACCGTCAGGTCCGATTGCGCCTCGGCGGTGTAGGGGTTCTCGCCTTGCCAC
>DAOTYP010000257.1:0-7143 GCA_034434975.1 Anaerolineae bacterium
CATTGACCAGGTACGGGAACTACGGCGAGAGATCAAAGCGCTCGCGCCCGATTTCCTGTTCGTGACCGAGGATTGCAGTTGCTACTGGAACGCTTTGGCAGAAATCGGCGTGGATCGCTACCACCTGCGCCTTCCTTCGCGCCCGCCGCAGCGAGACGATCCGGAAGCCGTGCGCCGCACCCCCATCAATGACGGCGCCTATCCCAAGATCAGCCCGGCGGAGGTATTAGACTACCTGCGCATCGGCCAACTCTCGCTCTTGCCGGGCGCGAAGGTGTGGGGCACCGACCTGAAATATCACGGTCGGAAGGCCTTTCCTTGGTTGTACTACGGCACCTTGGCTGATCTCATCCCCCTCACCCCGTATCGTGACAAGGTGCTCTATTCGGAAGAGCACATCTATCGCCTGCCCCCAGAAGAACGTCAGAACGAGGAATTGGAGGAGCGATTCTATCGGGAGTTGCGGGCAGCCCTGGCCCTGCGGCGCGAACGGGCCGAGTTGCGCCGGGCGCCGGTGCTGTTTGACGCGCTGGATGTGGGGCCGGCGGGAGTCGTCGGCTTCGCTCGCCCCTACGCGGGACGACTCTCGCTGGTGTTTATCAACTTCTGGCCGAATGAGCAGATCGCGCAGGTGAAGGTGACCCAACCAGAGGCGTTAGGATTGGCCGCAGGTGCAACCTACCGGATAAAAGACCTGCTTCACCCTGAAATCAGCCGCCTTGCCGATGAGGTGTGGACGGCGGAACGCCTGGCGCGCCCCTGGACCTTCCAGATGGAGGGATATGGCGCCTCCGTGTTCGCTGTAGAGCCTACGTAGGGCACTTTCCACACCCACCTTTGCACAAGGAGCATCGCCATGCTGACAGCCCATGAAACCTATTGGAAGATGATGGAGCAACTGGAAGGGTACGTCCGCCGCCACACGGACCTTGATCCGGCCAGCCCCTTCCACGGCGCCTTGCTGGATTCAATGCCGATGGCGCCCAGCCTGCCCGCATGGGTACATGGTATGTATGCAGCAGCATACGGTTACGTATGGCTATATGAAGCCACCCGCCGTCCCGAGCATCGGGAGATGGCCATCGCAGCCTGCGACTACCTGACCCGGGAGCAGACGGTGGTTGGCTGTTGGATCGGTTATCAAGGCTTCCCTTCCTCCCTAGGGCTCTGGAATGAGCGCAACGCGCCGCCGGGCAGTCTTCTACGCGTGGCGATGCCCGGCGCGCCGCTCATGGACATCATTCGCGGCTACATCGCCTCTCTGGGCCCTAGTTGGTATGCCAAGGTACTGCTTCACGCCTCCAAGGTGTTGCAGGCGGAGGATAGCGCAACCGCGGAACGCTACCGCAAGTCCTTCATCGCCGCAGCCGAGTTCATCTACGCCATCAGTACGGCGGAAGGCCGCATCATCATTGATCCGGGCGTGATGGCCGATGTCTGGAACAAGATGGCCGCGCCGGCCGCGCTTCTATACCTGGCCTATCGCGAGACGGGCGCGGAACGCTTCCGGGAGCGGGCCGATGCCATCACCCGTCGCGTCCTCCGGGGCCAGTTCCCCTCAGGCGAGTACCCCTATGCCGAAGCCAGTGGCCACACCTTGCACTATCATTTCTTGACCATCTGGTGTCTGCAAGATGCGCTGGCGGCCGGTGGAGGCACCTTAGCAAAAGAGATAGAAGCGGCCATCATCCGAGGTTTGGATTGGGCATTGGGTGAGATGTTGCAGCCAGATGGCAGTTTCGATTGGAGCCGCCACGACCCTAAGGATCACAAGGCCCAACTCTCCGCCACCGCGGCGCTGGCCATAGGAGCCGCCGCGCCCATGCTCACCCGCTACGAAGAGCCCGTAGAACGGATCGTGCGACGGTTGGCCCAACTTCAGCGTTCGGACGGTGGGTTCCCGGTACATGTCACAGAGGCTGAATCCGACAACGTTGCCAGCGGCCAGGTCTTTCATGGCCTCAGCACCGTAGCCAAGCATTATGCCCGTTGAAGACAAGGAGAGAGGATCAATGTCACAAAGGATTCACATTGATTGGCGCACTTTAGCAAAGGCGGCCGAGCCCACGATTCGGAACCTCCTTCGCCGCTATCAGTTGGACGAAGATGGGCTCATCTGGAACGTTGAGAATCCGACTTACATCTTTAGCCCTCGCCCCGAGGACATCGGTTACACGGCAGGCCACTGCGCCATCTTTCATGAGGCCACCGGCGATCCCTTGGCCCGCGACCTCGCGAAAGCCTGCCTCGTCTATGCCCGCCGCACATGTGCTAGACATGGCGGCGTCTATTTCTGGCCTACAGAGGTTCCTAACCTATGCATGCAAGGAAGAGTGCTCAAACAACTCTACCGTGCAGCCCAAATCCTGCATGATCGGGCCACTCTGCGCTTCATCGGTCGCTGGCTGCGCGCCTGGCCAGCCGTCCCAGAGGAACATCGCCTCGTAGAGCGGCTCGTGCCTGGACTCCTGCGTCAGGGGCGTCCCGTTGAACACAACCGCGGCTCTTCCCAGCCCTACAACATGGAATTGGAAGGGGCAGGTATCGCCTGGTTAATCGGCCACGAACTAGGAGACGAGGTGTTGATGGAGCGGGGTCGGGATACCGTCCTGAACTACTTCTTGCCCGGCCAACGCCCCGATGGCCTGTGGGACTATGCGCCAGGGCGAGGCGCCGAGGAAGTGGGTTACTGTCTGTACGCGCTCTACCTTGCAGCAGCCTTGTTGCCTTTCCCGGAGTGGCGGGACACGTTGGCACCTCCACTGGATCGGGCCCTGCAAGAGATTGAACGGCGATCGCTCTTACCGGACGGGGCCGTTTACGCGCACTTCCATTGGGGATGGGATCACATCTGGGAGACGACCGTTTTCTACGCCCACGTAGCCTGGATGTTGCAGAAATATGGGGGCTATGATCGCTCCAATCGGATCGCGCGCGCCTTGCACTGGTTCCTAGAATGTCGGCTCGGTGATGATTGGACCGCGCGGCGTTGGATGCTCTCAGGGCGCATGGCCCTCTTTGACCTGATCCGCGAGCGCGTGGATGTTGAGGGCGAGGCATCTAGCATGGCCCAGAAAGTGGAAACCCTGCGACGGGTGGAGGCGGAAACCCGCGCGCCGACCGACGAAGCACACGTGGAATACCATTACTCTGCCACCATCCAAATCCACGCCGATCTAGTGGCCCTGCAGAAACGGATAGAAGAACAACGCGTTCAAGGGTGAAGCCGAGGATGCAGAACAGTGGCGATGGGCCGGTCAGCATCTATGACCGCCATCTGCCACTGTTCTGCTTAAAAGATAACCGACCATCCCCCATTTTGTTTTCCGCAGAATGTGAGTATAATAACCCCCAGAAATGCGGCAAGGGCCTTATCGTCAAGTCGCATTGAGCAATGCCGTTGCTGGCCGCGCGCCCGAAGAAGGCAGCTATGCCGAGCCCGAACCGCCGTTACATGCTGGTCAGGTCGCCCATTCAGGAAAAGAAGCGTGTCTGAACTGGATGTGAGGTCCACGCCAGGCCCACCCAACTCTGGCTCCGCCGCGCTGGAAGGACGGCCAGCGACTCCACCGGTCGGAGAAAGTCGTCCACGCTCTCAGGGCGCGCTCAGCGCGCTGGCCGAAGTCGCCGAGACGGTCATCCTGACCGTTATCATTTTCCTCTTGATTCGCACCGCCGTGCAAAACTTCCGCATTGACGGCGACAGCATGGAGCCTAACCTACACGATCGCCAGTTCCTTCTCATCAGCAAACTCGCCTACCGCTTTGACGAACCCCGGCGCGGCGATATCGTGGTTTTTCGGTTCCCGCGCGACCCGGAGCGTGATTTCATTAAACGCATCGTAGGGCTGCCGGGTGAAACGGTGGAGATACGCCGCGGTCAGGTTTTCATAGATGATCAGCCCTTGGCAGAACCTTACAACCCGCGCCTGGGCAGTTACGACGCCCCACCGATAACCCTGGGCCGGGATGAAGTGTACGTGCTGGGAGATAACCGCAACAACTCTAGCGATTCCCATACTTGGGGGCCGTTGCCTCTGGCAAACGTCATCGGTAAGGCCATCATCATCTATTGGCCTCCCAAGGATTGGGCTATCATTCCCAGTTATTCCTCTGCTATGCCGTAAGGTGATGCTGGCTACATCGCGGTAGAAAGTCAAGCGGCATCGCCGCCCAATGCGAGTACGCTATGTCACTCTCAGAAACCGATGTCCGCGAGATCGTCCGTAGGGTGTTAGAGCACATCCTTGCTAAGTCTGGCGCCCCTGGCGATCGTCCATTTTTTGCGGGAGAGTCGGTCACGCCGGCAACGTCCCCCGAACGCACGGTTGCGCTCGGCTCAGATCACGGCGGGTACGCGTTGAAGGAGCAACTGAAGGCCTACTTGGCCGAACTGGGTTGGCAGGTAGCCGATTGCGGCTGTCACAGCCCCGATCCGGTAGATTACCCCGATTTCGCGTATGCTGTGGCGCGTCAGGTCTCTGAAGGTCGGGCCGCATGTGGCATCGTGGTAGATGGGGCGGGCATCGGATCGTGCATGGCCGCCAACAAGGTCCCCGGCGTGCGCGCGGCGCTGTGTTACGATCTCTCTACGGCAATCAACAGCCGCGAGCACAACGATGCCAACGTCTTGACCTTGGGAGCAGGGCTCATCGGACCGAACTTGGCCAAGCAGATCGTCAAGACTTGGCTGGAAACGCCCTTTGCCGGGGGACGCCACGAGCGACGGGTGAACAAGATCATGGACATTGAAGGTCGCTTCCTAAAAAGGTGAGCATGAGCCCTTTAGACCTGGATGCGTTGGTAACCACCATCACTCGCGAGGTGATGGCGGCCCTTGACGGCAACCTCACCGCCAAGCCAGGCTGTGAAACCTGTCAAGGGGATTGCGTAGTCCAATGCGAGGATCGCTGCCGCACGGCCGTTGCCGCGGGCGCGGATCGCCTGAGCGCCGTTCCTGGCATCGGCGGAGGCGTCGCGGCGGACCTGGCCCGCATGATAGATCACACGCTTCTGAAACCCGACGCGACCGCAGCCCAGATACGGCAACTTTGTCAAGAGGCGCGTCAATACGGCTTCGCCGCGGTTTGCGTCAATCCGGTATGGGTCAGTCTATGCGCGGAGTTATTGCAAGGAACGCCCGTTCGGGTCTGCACAGTGATCGGTTTTCCTCTAGGTGCAACCCTGACAACTGTGAAAGCGTTTGAAGCCGAACAGGCCATCGCCTTAGGCGCGTGCGAGCTGGACATGGTGATCAACATCGGCGCGCTCAAGTCTAAAGATTATCGGACGGTAGAGCAGGACATAGAAGCGGTGGTGCGGATTAGCCACGCCCACGGCGCTATCGTGAAGGTCATCATTGAAGCGGCCCTGCTCAGCGATGAAGAAAAAGTAGAGGCCTCGGTGTTAGCCCAAGCGGCCGGCGCTGATTATGTCAAGACTTCTACCGGCTTTGGCCCAGGCGGAGCCACCGTTGCCGACGTCGCGCTCATCCGGCGCGTCGTGGGCTCCCAGGTCGGGGTCAAGGCTGCAGGAGGGATTCGCAGCCTGGCAGACGCCCAAAGCATGGTGGGGGCCGGAGCGACCCGCATCGGCGCCAGCGCAGGGGTCAAGATCGTTCAAGAAGCAAGCGGGGCACGCCAATGACCGATAGAGAATTGCTCCTTGTTGCAGGACACGCGTACAGTTGCCAGAGTTGTCGGGATCGTCTCCTGGCAGACCCGACGCGTATCTTGGCAGGACAGCGCCTTGGCGCTCAGGAACGCGAGAGGCTCACCCAGCTCACGAGCGAATCGTTCAGCAGCCTCAGTGCTTTGGCCGCCGCGATAGGCGCGACCACGGCCGAGTTGTACGCCATCATGGATGACCCGCGATGCCGTCTGCGACATTTCTAGAGAGCCTATGAGAAAAGTCGACCTAGACCTTGGGCCGGGCTGGCTGCCAGAAAACGTGGAAGCGTTGGCGGATCTGATCGCCCGCGTGGGGCGAGGAAGTCCCTCTTATGATCCGGCCCATCCCCCGTACGCGGTGTTTGATTGGGACAACACTTGCCTGGCGGGAGATCTGGGAGACGCCTTCTTTTACGGCGCTTGCAGGCGGGCAGCGTTACCGTTGCGAGAGGAAGCGATCTGGAACGTCCTGACGCCGAGCGAAGAACGCGAGGCCTTATACGCTGCCTGGCAAGCAGTTGCATCCCAAGCCGGAAACGTGAATCAGGCTGCCCTTGCCGCGTTTCGCTGGCAGATGGCCCGCTCTTTCAGGCTCCTGGCTCAGCGCATTCACGATTGGGCCTACGCCTGGCAGACGCAAGCGTTGGCCGGCCTCACGCCCAGCCAGGTGGAGGCGTTGACCGATCTGATCATAGAAGAGGAATCGCGCCGGCCATTAGGTCACGAGGTTCTCCCCGCCCCTGATGGCCGGCGCGAAGCGGAGCTCATCCCTCAAGGGCTGCGCCTCTACCCGCAAATGGCCGAGTTGCGCAGGCGACTGGAAATGGCGGGGATCATCTCATGGGTTGTTACAGCCACCAGCGAGATCATAGTGCGGGCCGGCGCCCATCGCCTGGGGTTCGCGCGAGAGCGTGTGCTTGGCACCCGCAGTCAGCTGGCCGATGGGCGGATCACCGGCCAGATAAAAGAGACCTTCGCCTGTGGGCCCGGGAAAGTTGAGCTCATCCGTCGCTATATCCATCCCACTCAGAGGCCCGTTCTCGTCGTAGCCGATGGCCTAACAGACCGAGATATGTTAGAATACGGCAGCGATGTGCGCCTGGTAATAGATCGGGGAGTGCCGGGGCTGAAAGAACGGGCGGAGGCCGGGCGAGCCCGTGGGGAGCGATGGCTGTTGCAGCCGCCCTTCCCCGAGGTTCACGGGCAACACCTTACCGTGGCCTCGCAGCAAATTTGAGAGAGGCTTGACTGATGCTCATCGCGCGAGTCGTTGGTTCTGCCGTCTCTACGGTAAAGGAAGACCGGCTCAAGGGACTAAAACTCCTGGTCGTGCGTGAAGCAACGGTTGATAACCAACTGGTCGGCAAGCCGATCGTCGCGGTGGATGCCGTCGGCGCGGGCGTAGGCGAGCTGGTGCTCATCGCGCAGGGGAGCTCGGCCCGTCAGACGCGTCAGACCCGCGACACGCCGGTAG
>DAOTYP010000258.1:0-2835 GCA_034434975.1 Anaerolineae bacterium
GCCGCCGCGCAAGCCATCGGGTTGCCACCGTAAGAGGTGCTCGCGCTGATCTGCTCAATGACTTCCTTATGCTCCTCCGATACCAACATCGCCGTCACCGGGAAGCCGTTGCCAAAGCCCTTGCCCAAGGTCATCACGTCGGGCACGGTGTTCCAATGCTCCATGGCGAACATCTTGCCAGTGCGCGCCATGCAGGTGAGCACCTCGTCAGCCATCAGCAGGAGACCGTATTCATCGCAGAGCGCCCGGATCTTTTGGATCCAACCGTCAGGGGGCACGATGCTGCCGGCCCAACCCTGGATCGGCTCCAGAACGATGCCGGCCACGCGGCCGGAGGTCTCTTCCTTGATGACCGTGCGGATGTAGTCCACGCAGAGCAAGTTGCACTCCGGATAGGTCTGACGAAACTCGCAACGGTAGCAGTAGCCGCGTGGGACCAGGAAGAAACCAGGCGCTCGCAGTCCCTGGCTCACGTCCAATCTCGCTAGGCTGACCGCGCCCATCGTCTTGCCGTGAAAGTCGCGATGGAAAGAGATGAACTCAAACTTGCCGGTGGCCGCGCGCATCACGCGCAGGCCGGCTTCCACCGCGGTCGTGCCCGAGTCGTAGAGCTGCATCCCGGTCAACTTCTTCTTCCCCTCGCCTGGCGTGATCTCGGCCAGCTTCTCAAGCAACTTCATCTTGATCGGCGTGGTGAAATCGTGGGCGTTCATCAGCTCGCCAGCAGCCTTTTGCACCGCCTCCGTCACCTTCGGATGACAATGGCCCAGCCCGGTCACGTAGATGCCCGAAGAGAAATCAATGTAGACGTTGCCGTCCACGTCGGTCAAGGTGCACCCCTTGCCCGACGCGAAGACGACCGGGAAGAGACGCACCTGCGAGGAGTAGCCCTTCATGTAGCGCGCGGCGCGCGCGTGCATCTCCTGGGATCTCGGCCCGGGCGGCGGTGTCACGATCCGCGGCACGGCGTTGATGTCTACTTTGGCCCAGTTTCTATCGTACGTCACTTCTCTATCCCTTGCTACGCATGTTACAAGCCGCCGCCTCTGACCTCGGTTTCCTGCTCGCCACTCAGGGCAACTCTTGCCCAGGGCAAAGGGCTCTCTTTACAAAAAGGCTCGGAGTCACACTTGCAGAACGGTAACCCCTCGCTCACGGAGGGCTGCCACGAAATCAGGTGGGGCAGCCATGTCGGTGATCAGCTTGTGGATGCCGTCAAGATGGGCGATGGTAACTAAGCCGATCTGCCCGATCTTAGAGGAATCGGCAACTACGATGACTTCTGCTGCTGCCGCGATGGTCGCCCGATTCACCTCGGCCTCTAAAACGTTAGCCGTCGTGACCCCCTTGGCAAAAGTCAGGCCATCCGCGCCCAGAAAGAGCTTGTCCGCATGCAACGAACGGATTTGCTCCACCGCTTGCGGCCCTACCGTGACCTCGTATTGGGACAGGTAAACGCCACCGAGTAGGATCAAATGAACCCCGGGGCAAGAGCCCAATTCGCGCACGATCGGCATGGAGTTGGTAATCACGGTGAGGTTGCCCGCAGTGCGCAGCTCCTGAGACAGGCTACGCGCCACCTGCAACACGGTAGTGCCCGAATCAAAGATCAGCCGGTCACCAGGAGAGACGAGCGCGGCCGCCGCCTGCCCAATGCGCGCTTTCTCGGCCGCACGACACGTCGCCCGCTCAGAGCCAGTGAACCAAGCAGCATTTTCTCCCGGTATCAAGACCGCGCCGCCGCGAATTCGGCGCAGCAAGCCCAGCCGCTCGAGGTAAATCAAATCACGGCGGATCGAGACCTCAGAGATACCGTATTCCTTGCCAATCTGGCTGACCTGCACCACGTGGTTCTGAGCGAGTTTGTCCAGAATGGCGCGCCGTCGCTCAGCGGTCCCCGCATGGGTAGAGAATCTCATTTGACCCCGACCGTTTAGTTCTACCTTGCCACGCTGTTTATGCGCGCTAGACATTTGCCGACTATTACGAAATCGTAACTATTTAAGCCATCGTAACCGTAGATATAATACCACACCCGCTCTAACCTGTCAAGTAGCAAAAAATAAAAACCCGATTGATCGCTCTAATCCGTACATATGTGATTGAAATCACAACATCCTCGCGGCTTTTTGCGGCTCGCGAGCAGCAGAAATGAGCATAGCCGGCATGCCCCTAAAACATGGGCAGCCGGCGTCGCCTGGTTCTAGGTTGAAAGGGATCAGCCGACAGTAGCAGTGGAAGAGGCTATGCCTCTAGAGGACGCCATGAAAGTAAAATCGGCGCCTCAGATCTCGCCAAATAAGATAGCCTTTTTGATCTCGCCGATGGCCTTGGTGATGTTGATGTCGCGCGGGCAGGCCTCCACGCAATTGAAGATGGTCCGACAACGCCAGACGCCCGACCATTCGTTGAGCACGGCCAAGCGCTCAGCAGCGCCGCGATCGCGGCTGTCAAAGATGAACCGATGCGCCTGCACGATCGCCGCCGGACCGATGTACTCGCCGTTGGCCCAGAAAGAAGGGCACGAGGTGGTGCAGGCAGCGCACAAGATGCACTTCGTCGTATCGTCAAAGCGCTCTCGCTCCTTCGGCGATTGCAGGCGCTCCTTAGGGCCAGGATCCTCATCGTTGATCAGGTAGGGCTTGATGGCCCTGTACTTCGCCATGAAAGGCTCCATATCCACCACCAGATCCTTGATCACCGGTAGCCCGCGCAGTGGCTCCACCGTCACCTTGGCCCCTACCTCTTTCATCAAAACCTTGCAGGCCAGACGATTGCGACCGTTGACCACCATCGCATCCGACCCACAGATGCCGTGGCCACAGGAGCGACGCA
>DAOTYP010000259.1:0-7327 GCA_034434975.1 Anaerolineae bacterium
CAAAGGCCATGCCCCCCTTGGCCGTGCCGTCCAGTTTCGCCAAAATGACGCCCGTTACCTGCACCGCTTCTTTGAAGGCCCTGGCCTGGGCAAGCGCGTTCTGGCCAGTCGTCGCATCTAGGACAAGAAAGGTCTCGTGCGGCGCACGATGCACCTGTTTCTGAGCGATCGCGCGAATCTTCTTCAGTTCTTCCATAAGATTGTACTTCGTATGGAGCCGCCCAGCCGTATCTATGATCAAGACGTCCGCCCGGCGCGACTCCTGGCTGGCGCGGATCGCATCGTACACCACCGCGCCCGGGTCGGCCCCAGGCATACCGGCGATGACCTCACAGCCGACGCGCTCACCCCACAACTTCAACTGCTCTATCGCCGCCGCGCGAAAGGTATCGCCCGCCGCCAAGACCACCTTTTTACCCTGCCGCTGATACCAACGGGCCAATTTGGCGATGCTGGTCGTCTTGCCCGAGCCGTTCACGCCCACGACCAGGACGACCGTGAGGAGGCGCGGCGTCGCGTCCTTCTGCGCCGGATGCTCAGCCAGGATGCGCAGCAACTCCTGTTTCAAGGCTCCCTGCGCCGCGTCGGCCCGGCGAATGTGTTCGCGATCCACCCGCTCCCGCAGCCGCTTCATCAGCAGCGCGGTGGTGGCCACGCCCACATCGGCCTGGATCAACAGCGCCTCCAGTTCATCCCACGTATCCTCGGTGATATCCCCACCGCCGAAAAGCCCCGCGATGCGCCCGAAGAACCCTTGCCGGGTCTTCTGGAGACTGTCGGAGATCGGCTGAGATCGCCGAAACACGCGCCTGTCCTCCCTATCACGATGCGCACTCATTATACCCGATGAGCAACGAAGCGCAAAGGTTGGAGTGATCTTCCGATTATGTTATAATCTCACCGAGATCACCTTGCTAGCCATGAGCACGTATGCTACCCCGTTCTCCACGCCTAAGCGAATTTGAGGCTGCCACAGGACTCTTCTTTCACGACAAGAGCCTATTGGAGCGGGCCTTGACCCACCGCTCATACCTGAACGAGCGGCCCGAGTTCCCGCAGTTTGACAACGAGCGCCTGGAGTTCCTCGGCGATGCCATATTGGACTTCCTGGTAGGCGAATACGTCTATCACCGCCTGCCGGAAGTGCGAGAGGGCGACCTGACGAGCATGCGTGCGGCCCTGGTGCGCACGGAGACCTTGGCCCAGTTCGCCAGGAGGCTGCAGTTGGGACGCTACCTGCGCATGGGCCACGGCGAGGCCGAAAGTGGTGGGCGAGAACGCACGGCGACCTTGTGCGCCGCGTTTGAGGCGCTGGTCGGCGCGCTCTACTTGGATCAGGGCATGGAGCGCGTGCGCCAGTTGCTCATCCCGTTCTTAGAGCCTGAACTGGAGCGCATCCAGCAATACGCCTTGAGCAAGGACCCTAAGAGCCGGCTACAAGAATGGAGCCAGAGCCACCGGGGCGTGCCCCCTGAATACCGCACGGTGGAGCAGCGCGGGCCCGATCACGCCAAGGAATTCGTCATTGAAGTATGGATCGGAAACCAACCTTACGGACGCGGGGAAGGGCGCAGCAAACAAGCCGCCGCGCAAGCCGCTGCCGCCGCTGCCTTGGCACGCGTCCAGGAAGAAGAACTGGCCGAACTGGCGCGTCAGGCCGATGCAGCAGAAGACTAGGCCAAGACAGCGATAGAATCACCCCCGCCTTCCGATGCCGCCACAACGGAAGGCAGGGGGCGACCCTGAAAAGACCTCCGGCATAAAAGGACAGACCTTGACCGAGCGCGCGCGACCTTCATACGATTTCATAGCAGACCCTCTCATCTTTCTATTCCTTGCCTTCGGTGCCCCCATCACAACGATGTTGGGCCTTCTGGCAGGTCAGCGCACCCTCCTTCCCCTGATGAACGCCGCTGTCATTTTCCCCTTCTTTGCCTTGGCAGTGCGCCGCGGCCGGCTGGCGCGCGCGGTCGGCTTTACCCTCGCCTGGGCGGCCTGTCAAGCCCTCAGCATCGTCATCCTAACCTGGGCCGTGCCGGAGCGGGCCGAATACGGCGTGTCCCAGGGGATTGAATATCGCGCGGCGATGATGCAATGGCTCGCGACCGGCCAGAGTTCAGAAACCACCCTCGCTTCGTTCCTGCCTACCTACGCGCGCGACCTCGGCCTCCTCGTTCTCGCCTCCCTCATCAGCGGCGGGCTCGGCGGCCTCTTCATAATTGCGAAACTTCTCAACTACACGGGCTTCTACGTCGCGCATCTGGCCACCTATGCCAGCCATCCCCTCCTGTTGGCGTTCGTAGCCTGGCCTATCTGGATGCTGGCGCGCGTCGCGGGTTACTCGGCCTGCTGCGCGGTCCTAGCCGAGCCGCTTCTACGGCTAGATTGGCGCGCTCCGCTGCGCCGATGGCGTTTGTTGGCGCTGGGCCTCTCGCTCATCGCAGCGGAAGCCGTTTTCAGGATTTTTCTGGCACCCATCAGCCTCATGCTGTTGCGCTGGGCCACCGATTGGGCTTAGCCTTCACCTCGCCCACTATGCGACTTAAACATTTGGCGCTTCAGGGATACAAATCTTTCGCCAGCCGAACCGAGTTCGCGCTGGACGCCGGCATCACCGCCATCGTCGGCCCCAACGGCAGCGGCAAATCCAACATCGCCGATGCCATCCGTTGGGTCCTTGGAGAGCAGAGCCTCCACACCTTGCGCAGCAAACGCACCGAGGACATGATCTTCTCCGGCAGCGACCGCCGCGCGCGCCTCGGCATGGCCGAGGTCGCGCTCACGCTGGACAACAGCGACGGTTGGCTCCCCACCGAATTCCGCGAGGTCACCATCGCGCGCAGGGCTTATCGCTCCGGTGAGAACGAATACCTGTTGAACGGAACGCGAGTGCGGCTCAAGGACATCACCGAACTCCTGGGCCGCTCCGGCCTGGCCAGCCGAACCTACACGGTGATCGGACAAGGGCTGATTGACCAGGCCCTCAGCCTGCGCCCGGAGGAACGCCGATCTCTGATTGAAGAGGCCGCCGGCATCCATATCTATCAAGATAAGCGCGCGGAGGCGCTGGCAAAACTGGCCGAGACGGAGGCCAACCGCTTGCGGGTGTTGGACATCATGGCTGAACTGGAGCCGCGCCTACGCCATTTGGAACGCCAGGCGCAACGAGCCCAGGAAGCAGCCCTTTTGCAGGCCGACCTGCAAGCGCACCAGCGGATCGTTTATGGCTATCGGTGGCAGCGCGCACGGGTGGAACTTGAGCAAGCGCGGCAGGCGGAGGCCCAGGCGCAAGAAGCGCTTGCTGCCCGGCAGGCATCCCTGGCGAGCCTGGAAGAACGCCTCACCGAACTCCGCTCCTACCAGAACGAACTGCGCACAAGGCTGGGCGAACTACATAACCGGGCGGCCAGCCTGCACCATCAAGCCGAGGCGTTGCAGCGGGAGATCGCCGTGCGCGCCGAGCGTGAGCGCAACCTGGGCGCTCAGCGCGAGGAGTTGTTGGGCGAACTGAGCAGGCTCCGCTCACGCCTGGAAAGCGGCGAGGCCGAGCAGCAGGCAGCGCTGACAGCCCTGATAGAGTTGGAGCGGAAGCAAAAAGAGATACAGGCGCAAGTAGCCCAGGCCGAGGCAGCCTTGGCCGCGCGGGAACGTGAGCGGCGCGCAGCCTACGACGCCTTAGAGGCCGCACGCGCTCGCTTGGCTCAGATCGCCGCCAACTTGACCGACATCAGGAATCGCGTGCAGCAGTCAGCGGAAAGGCGCGCGGAACTGGAGCGGGAGCGAGACACGCAACGCCAGGCCTTGGAGGCCGCGCGCCAGGAGGCAGCCACGCATCTTGCTACCTGCGCGCGCTTGGAAGCGGAGATCACGCGTATCGGCTCGGCGGAAACGACGATAGAAGCGCGCCGACAGGACGCCCTGCGGGCGGCCGATCAAGCCACGGAAGAGCTTCAGCGCGCCATAGAGGCCCGCAACGAGGCGCAGCGCGAGATAGCCCGGCTGCGGGAACGATACGAACTGTTAACAAGGCTGCGAGAAGAAGGCGCCGGCTATGCATCCGGGGTACGCGCCGTCCTGGCCGCCGGCGACCCCCACGTGGCGGCCAAGAGCCAGTCCTTGCACGGCATCTTAGGCACCGTAGGGCGCCTTTTGGAAGTGCCGCCCCGGTTGGAGCGCGCGATAGAGGCGGCTCTGGGCGGTCACGTGCAAGATGTTGTGGTCGCGCGCTGGGACGACGCCGAGGCTGCCATAGACTACCTGAAGCGCACGGGCGCCGGACGCGCGACCTTTCTTCCCCTGGACTCCATCCGTCCGCCCCGCCCGATCCATGCCCCCACCGGCCCCGGCGTCCTGGGTCTCGCCTCCGAACTGGTGCGGGCCGACGACCGATTCCGTCCGGTCATAGAGCTGCTCCTCAACCGCACCATCGTCGTGCAAGACCTCCCTACGGCGCGACGCATCTTCCGTCAGGCCAGCGACATGGGCGCGGTCATCGTCACGCGCGCGGGCGAACAGGTGCGCCCTGGGGGCAGCATTAGCGGCGGCAGCACCCCCCAAGGAGGCGGCAGCAGCGTCCTGGCCCGAGAACGAGAGTGGCGAGAACTTCCGGAGCAGATCGCGGAAGCCGAGCGCCGCGCCCGGGCCGCTCAAGAGGTCGTCGCCGCGGCCGAACGCACCCTTTCCCAATGGCGCGCCCAGGCTGCGAACCTGGAGACGGAAATCAAGCGGCTGAGCGAAGCGCGGCGGGCGCGCATAGCCGAGCGAGATGCAGCCGAACGGGCCCGCGATCGCGCCCACCAGACCGCGGAATGGCGGGAGGGCTTGGTCGCCAACCTCACGCGCGAACTGGCCACGCTGCAATCTAAACTGGCCACCCTGGAAGCGCAAAAAGCCCATCTGGAGGACGAAAGCAAAGCCGCAGAGGAGGCCGTGCGAGAAGCAGAGAAGGTCGCCACGACCTTGGGAGTGGAAGAGCAGATGCGCGCGGTAGCCGAAGCGCGGGCCGCCGCCTCAGCCCTGGACGGACAGCGCGCCTCGCAAGCAGCGTTGGTCGCCACTTTGCAGACAACCCAAAAGCGACTGACCGAGGAGATCGCGAACAAGGAAGCCCGCGCCGCCCAACTGTTGACGGCGCAAGAGGAGGAACGCAGGGCTTTGACCGAGGCGAGGGCCCAGGCCAACGCCATCGCCGGCCAGATCGGCCAACTGGAGACAGCCATCGCGCCGGCAGAGTCCGAATTATCCCTGACCGCGGCGGAACAGAGCCGCCTGGAGGCACAAATAGCCCAGGAGCGAACCTCACTTCACCAAGAGGAAACCATAGCCAGCCAGGCGCAATTCGCCCGCCAGCGAGCCCAGGATCAGCTGACCTCCCTGCGCCGCGAGATAGAGGGCGAGCTCGGGCTGGTGGAGTTGGAACGCAACGGCCTCGCCTCCGACCAGCCTCCTCTCCCCTTTGAAGAGCTGGTGCAATCGTTGCCGGTTAGCCCGTCGTTGCCAGAAGGGATAGAGGCGGAGATTCGCCGGTTGCGCGGACAACTACAACGCCTCGGCGCGGTGAATGCCGACGCGCCCAAAGAGTACGAGGCCGAGAAACAGCGCTACGAATTCCTCCGATCTCAGATGGCAGACCTGGAACGGGCCGACGCGTCGCTGCGCGCCGCCGTGGCTGAGCTGGACCAGGTCATGCAGCGCGAGTTTCGCCGCACGTTTCAGGCCGTCGCCGCGGCCTTCCAGGAGAACTTCAAAGCCCTTTTCGGCGGCGGCACCGCACGGCTGGAGTTGACCGCCCCTGACGACATCGTGAACACCGGCATTGAGATCATCGCGCGGCCGCCTGGGAAAAGAACGCAATCCCTAGCCCTTCTCTCAGGCGGGGAACGCGCTTTGACCGCCGCCGCCTTGATCTTCAGCATCCTTCAGGTCAGCCCCACGCCCTTCTGCGTCCTGGATGAAGTGGACGCGATGTTGGACGAGGTGAACGTCGGACGGTTCCGCGAGATGCTACAGCGCCTCACGCAGCGCACGCAGTTCATCGTCATCACCCATAACCGCGGCACCATAGAGGCGGCTAACACCATCTACGGCGTGAGCATGGGGCCCGACAGCACCAGCCAGGTCATCTCGCTGCGCCTGGACGGCCATGGGCTCATGCCACCCGACAACGAGACGGAGAAGATTCAGCAGCATGTCGCTTGAAGGCCTCTCATCGCGCACGGAGGCGCCGTCGGCGCACGTGCCGCTCGCGTTGACGAAACGCTGGGCAAGGCGTATAATCTCACCCAACGGCTGGCCGACGCGCCGGAAAGTTCACAGGGCAAACGGCTGCTGGCGCGCATGAAAACTGGAGAGAGCGATGCGATCGCGCCGATACCCTTGCCTATTCGCCCTCTTGGCCATAGCGATCTCCCTTCTGGCAGGGTGCTCACGACCGGAAACCCCTCAACCGGTCCCGCTAAAAACCCTCGTGGTGGCGATTGACAGCGACGAGGGCCTCCTCACACCCTACAACTGGAACACCTGGGTTGGGGCCACGTTCATCGGCTACATTTACGGTAGCCTCTACGCGCGTACCCCCCAAATGGCATGGGTTCCCGACCTAGCGACCGATCACACCGTCAGCGATGACGGGCTTACCTGGACGGTCAACCTACGGCAGGACGTAACCTGGCACGACGGCAAGCCTTTCACCGCCGACGATGTGGTGTTCACCCATCAGTTCAACATGATGCGCGCCCAACGAGGAGGAGGGGCCAGCAACCTCTTGAGCGTGGAGAAAACAGACGAGCACCAAGTGGTATTCAGGCTGCTGGAGCCTGACCCTCTCTTCCTGGAGGATGTCCTGGAAGCGCCCATCGTCCCTCAGCGGCTATGGAAAGATGTGGACCCCAAGCCAGAACGACTATCCACGCCCATCTTTGTGGGCACAGGCCCATTCAAACTGGTGGAGGAGAAGCCAGGAGAGTTCTACCGTCTGCAGCGTAACGACGATTATTATGGGGCCAAGCCCGCAGTAGAGGAGATCCTGGTGCGGGTCATCTCGGATCGCGCCGCCCAAGTGCAGGCGCTGAAGACGGGGGAGGTTCACGCAATCCTCGTCTCCGTTCCGGCCAGCCTCGTCCCTACCCTGAAGAACCGACCAGACATTAAGCTGGTCTCCGGCTCGGATTTCTCCAACTACAACCTCTACTTCAACCACGACAAGGCCCCTTTCAACGACGTGCGCTTCCGCCAGGCGGTAGCGCGCGCCATTGATCGGCAAAAGTTGGTGAAGGTCGTGATGCAGGGCTACGCCACGCCCCTCACGCCGGGCTACTATCATCCCGCC
>DAOTYP010000260.1:0-7889 GCA_034434975.1 Anaerolineae bacterium
ATGTTGGGGGTGGAGTCCACCCGCTATGGGCCCTTTCTGAATCGGGAGGCGGCCGCGCGCCGCATCAGGAAGATCGCCAGCGACTACGGGTTGGATGTGGACCCGCAGGCTTACATCAAGGATTTGCCCGTCGGCGTCCAGCAGCGCGTGGAGATCATCAAGGTGCTGTACCGCCAGGCTGACATCCTCATCCTGGATGAGCCCACAGCCGTGCTGACCCCTCAGGAGGTGGAGGAGCTCTTCAAGGTGCTCCGTTCCTTGGCCGCGCGGGGCAAGTCCATCATCTTCATCACCCACAAGCTCAAGGAGGTCATGGCCCTTGCCGACCGCATCACCGTGCTGCGCAACGGCCGGGTCGTGGGGACCGTTACCCCGCAGCAGACCGATCCGATGCGGCTGGCGGAAATGATGGTGGGGCGGGAGGTAAGCCTGGTGATCGCCAAGAAGCCGGCCGTGCCGGGCGAGGTCGTGTTGGAGGCCAAGGACCTTTACGTGTCGGATGAGCGCGGCAGCCTGGCCGTGAGGGGAGTCTCGTTTGAGGTGCGGGCAGGAGAGGTCTTGGGCATCGCCGGCGTGCAGGGTAATGGGCAGACGGAACTGGTGTACGCGCTGACGGGGTTGCGGCCCCTCATCAGCGGCGAGATTCGCATCCTCGGCACGCCGATCAGATCCAAAAGCCCTCGCCAGATCCTGGAGAGGGGCGTGGCCCACGTGCCGGAGGATCGCCAGCGCCACGGCTTGGTCCTCAGTTTCCCCGTTCACGACAACCTGGTGCTCTGTTCGTACTACCTTCCTCCCTTTGCCAAAGGGATCAACATCCAAGAGCGAACCGTCATCGCTGCGGCCCAGAACCTGGTCAGGGAGTTTGATGTGCGCGCGCCCGATGTTTTCGTCCCCGTATCCACCCTTTCGGGCGGCAATCAGCAGAAAGTCATCGTCGCTCGGGAGTTCTCCCGCCCCATCAGGCTGTTGATCGCTTCCCAGCCGACGCGTGGCCTTGACGTAGGCTCCATTGAATACATCCACAGGCGCATCATTGAGAAGCGGGATGAAGGGACGGCGGTGGTGCTCGTGTCGCCTGAATTAGATGAGATCATTGCCCTCTCGGACCGCATTGCCGTCATGTACAAGGGCCAGATCCTGGACATCGTGCCGGCGGCAGGGATTAATAAGGAATACCTAGGCTTGCTCATGGCCGGCGTCAAGCCGAGTGAAACGCCGGTAGCCGTTCGCCCCGTGGGCGAGAAGATAGAGGTGGAGCGGGTTTTTTAGAGGAGGGATCGCCTTGGAGCAAACAAAGGTAACTGCCACGCGTCCCCAGGAAGAGCCCGTACGGCGCGCGCCGGAGGTACGAAGCCAAAGGACATCCCGCGCGGGGATGATGCAAACGATCCTGATCCCGGCCCTGGCGGTTTTCACGGGCTTGCTCATCGGGGCCGTCGTCATCATCATCACCGACGCCGCCTTCATGGCTGCGCTGCGGAACCTTTTTCAGGCCCCGGGCGCGGCACTGCGGGCAGCCTGGCGTGCCGTCGTCTCGGCCTATGGCGCGCTCCTTTACGGCTCCTTAGGAAGCCCGGCAGAGATCGTGCAGGCGATCCGCACCTACGCCGCGACGGGCGACATGGCGCCGCTGCTCCGAGCCTTCTGGCCGCTGACGGAGAGTCTGGTAACCTCTACCCCGTACATCTTCGCGGGCCTGGGTGTGGCATTGGGGTTCCGATGCGGCCTCTTCAACATCGGCGCCGAGGGGCAGTTCTTCATCGGGGCGCTTAGTTCGGCCTTTGTGGGCTACAGCCTGACAGGCTTCCCCTGGTTCGTCCATTTGCCGCTGGCGCTCCTTGCCGGCATGGTCGGTGGGGCGATCTGGGGGGCGATCCCCGGTTACCTCAAGGCCGCCACAGGCGCGCACGAGGTGGTGAACACCATCATGATGAACTGGATCGCCTTCCGCCTGAGCGATTGGCTCCTCAACGGCCCGATGAAGGCTCCGGGCTATCGTCCCATCACCCCGCAGATTGAGGCTTCGGCGGAACTGCCGCGCCTGTTCCCCGCGCCGCTGCGTTTCCATGTCGGCTTCTTCTTGGCCCTGGCGGTCGCGGCGTTAGTGTACTGGCTCCTGTTCAAGACCACGATCGGGTTTGAGATTCGGGCCGTCGGTGCCAACCCCGATGCCGCGCGCTACGCCGGCATCAGCATCACCCGCAACTTCATCCTGGTGATGGCCCTGAGCGGCGCGCTGGCCGGTCTGGCGGGAACCAGCCAGGTGTTGGGGGTGGATCACTGGGTCGGTCAAGGGTTCTCGGCCGGTTACGGCTTTGATGCGATCGCCTTGGCCCTGGTGGGCAAGAGCCATCCCGTAGGGGTCATCTTGGCGGCCCTCCTCTTCGGGACGCTGCGCAGCGGGGCGACCCGCATGCAATCTCTGGCGGGTATTCCCATTGACATCATTTCCATCATTCAGGGCTTGGTGATCATCTTCGTCGCGGCCCCTGCGATCATCCGTTGGCTGTATCGCATGCGCGAGGCGCGCGCGGAAGAACTGGTGTTGACGCGCGGCTGGGGCTCGTGAGCGCGCCCGGCTACGGCTGACCATTGGAAGGGGAGTGAGGTTATGGCAAGCGTTGCGGCACCGGTCGCCATACCGACCGCCAGGAGGCGGAATTACATCCAGGGCCTGTTCCTCCTGGCGACCGGCGTGCTGATGTTCGGCTTGTTCGGGACGGGCTTAGAGCCGGGTCTGGAGGCCAAATTCGGGCTGAATCCTGGCTTCGCGTCACAGGCCATCCGGATTCCGGACCTGGTCTTGCCTGTTCGGGCTTCCATCTACATCTTGAGCCTCGTGGCGGTGTTCCTGGGCGCGTGGCAACTGGCGCGCGGTTTCCGCACGCTGGGCGCCGTGATCGGCGTGGTGGCCTTCTGCTTTGTAGCCGCTTTCCTGATCTGGGCCACGCGCGGTAAATCTTTCAACTTGGTGGGGATGCTGAGCAGTTCCCTGGTGCGGGCGACCCCTATCGCGCTGGCCGCGCTGTGCGGCGTCATCAGCGAGCGCAGCGCGGTGATCAACATCGGCATTGAGGGGATCATGCTGATGGCCGCTCAAGCCGCGGTGGTGGTGGCCACCATCACCCGCAACCTCTACCTGGGATTGCTGGCCGCCGTCCTTACCGGCATGATCTTGGCCGCCCTGCACGCCGTGCTGGCCATCCGGTTCAAGGTGGATCAGATCGTTAGCGGCGTGGCCATCAACATCTTCGCAACCGGTACGACCAGCTTCATTTCTGCCCGCTTCTTGGAGAAAAACATTGACGCGCTGAACAACTCGGGGACCTTCCCCATCATCTCCCTTCCCCTCTTGGCCAAGATACCGATCCTAGGCCCGATCTTCTTTGAGAACAACCTGATCGTGTACCTGATGCTCCTCCTGGTGTTCGTCATCCACGTGCTCCTGTTCTACACGACTTGGGGCCTTCGCACCCGAGCCGTCGGCGAGCACCCCAAGGCCGCCGACACGCTGGGCGTCAACGTTTACCTGATCCGCTACGTGAACGTCATCCTAGGCGGCATGATCGCGGGCATCGGCGGCGCGTACTTCAGCATCGGCTCGGTAGGACGCTTTGACGAGATCATGACCGCCGGCAAGGGGTTCATCGGCTTGGCCGCGATGATTTTCGGCAAGTGGACGCCGGTGGGTGCTTTCCTTTCGTCGCTTCTCTTCGGCTTCGCCGACTCTTTGCAGGTCAAACTGCAGATCCTGCGGGTGCCCATCCCTTCCGAATTCCTGCTCATGGCCCCTTACGTGGTGACCATGATCGTTTTGGCCGGGGTGATCGGCCGGGCCATCCCCCCTGCGGCCGACGGTCAACCCTACGAGAAAGGATGATCCACCCTCCTCGGAGAAGAAGCAAACTTCCTCACATCATCACGAGGGTCAATGCCAAGGCTACGCCGATGCTTGCGTCGGCAGGCCTGATGATCGGATAAGCGGCAAGGGGGGACAACCGAAGGTTGTCCCCCCTTGCGGGCGACCGTCCGCTGCGTTTTTCCTTTGTTGGTTGCTACGGACTGACCCGCTTCAAGCCGTCCTCTGCCAACTTCTTCAGGCTGGCGTTCTCGCCTGCGTATCTCAGGGCCAACTCGTATTCTGCCCTCGCCTTCTCTTTGTCTCCCCTATCCTCACTCACCGCGGCGATGATCAGATGCGCCAGCGCGTTCTCCGCATCCAGTTTCAGCGTCGCCTCGGCCTCCGCCAGGGCCTCGTCCAACTTGCCGAGCGCGGCGTAGGCCAGCGCCAAGGACACGTGGTGCGAAGGCTCATCGGGCGCGTACTTGATCGCCGTCTCGTACTCGCCGACCGCCTCCTCCAGACGATTCAGGGCCTGCAACATGCGCGCCCGTGAGGCGTGGGCCAACGCCTCCGTCGGCTTCAGTTGGGTCGCCTCGTAGTATGCCTTCTCCGCTTCCGTCCATTGCTGCAGGAACTCGTGCGCCAGCCCCAACGACATCCAGGTTAGATACTCCTTGGGGTTCAGCGCCAACGCCTTCTTGTAGGCGGCGATGGCCTCCTCGCGGCGCCCCAGTTGCCCCAGCGCGTCTGCCCAGGCGGAGAAGCCGTCCGCGTCGTCGGGGGCCAATTCGGTGAAGCGGCGGTACGCCGCCTCGGCTTCCTCATATCGGCCTAAGAGGTAGAGGTTATGCCCCAGGCCGTAGTATAGGCTGGGATCGTTGGGATCGGCGCGCAGCGCAGCCTGGAAGTATTCCACCGCCGTCGCGTGGTCCTTCCGCTCGCTCGCCGCGACGGCCAGGTACTGCCAGGCCAGAGCCATGGAGGGATTGAGTTGAGTCAAGCGACGGTACGCCTCCTCGGCTTCCTGCGTCCGTCCCATGATGTCGTATTGGCTTGCCAACAGGAAAAGGGCTTCGGCGTCACACGGGTCCAGCCGCACGGCCTCTTCCAATTCCTTTAGGGCTTCCTCCTGGCGTCCCGCTTCTGTGTACGCGCTGGCCAGGACCGAGTGCATCCATGCGCTCTTGGGGTCCAGCGCGAGGGCCTTCTGGTACTCGGCGATCGCCTCGTTCAGACGGGTGGAAGGGCCGCCATCGGCGGGTTTCCCCTGCCAGTAGTAGGCTTTGCCCAGCATCTCATGGTAGTAGGGGTTGTTGGGCGCCAGGCGCACCGCCTCTTTGAAGGCCGCGATCGCGGCGTCGTACTGACCCAGCCAGTAGTAGGAGTAGCCGAGATCGTACTGCGCCGACGCCTTGTCTTCGGGTCTCTCCTTGGCTTGCTTCTGCCGGAGGGGGAGCGCGCGGGCGTGTACCTCCTTCGCCTCGTCGGTGCGTCCCATCTTCCAGAGGAGTTCACCCAGGTCCATGTAGGCGCTGGCGTTGTTAGGGTCCAGGCGGATCGCCTCCTGGTAGGCGGCTAGGGCTTTGTCATACTCCTTGCGCTGCACATAGACCCATCCCAAGACGCGCTGGGCCTCGCTGTCGTTGGGGCGCAGGGAGACGAGGGTTTGGGCCGAAGCCAGGGAAGCATCCAGCGCGAGGGTCGGCGTGCAATGGTGGGCGTAGGCGACGGCGAGCCCCCAATAGGCCTTGTACATGTCGGGCTTGCGCGCCGCGGCCTCTTGGAAGTCGGCGATGGCGCCCTCGCGTGGCTCGTGCCCGTACAGGCGCGTGACCCCCCGATAGAAGTACGCCGTCTCCTGCCCTTGGGTCAACGCGGCCTCGGGCGCGGTGGCGATGGCCGACGAGAAGAGGGCGTTGGCGCCTGTGTAATCGCCCTGTGCGTAGCGGACCAGGCCCAGGGTAACCAGGACGATGTACGACATCTCCTTTGCGCCGGAGCGCATGTAGAGGTCAAAACCCACCAGGTCCAGCTGCGGCGCGGACAACGCGCCCGCCGCATATTGCTTGGCCGCGCGCAACAGTTCAAAGTGGGGGTTCACGTTGTAGTCGTCATACGAGCCCCAGAGGACGATGGTCGCCTTTTGCGCCTCGCCGCGGGCGCGCGCTTGTGCGGAATCCTCGTACTCCTCAAAGACGCGCCGCACCTCCACGCTCTCGGCCAAGCCGACGCGCGCGATGTCCTCCTTTACTTGCCGATAGATGTAACCGCCCCAATCCGCGCCCTTGGTCGCCTTCCGGCCTGAGAAATCGGCGACCAGGACGATGATGGCCTTCGGCGGTTTGGTCGCGTTGTAGTAGGTCCAGCCACCCCACGTCAACGAGGCGACGGCGATGAGCGAGAGCGCGCCGCCGGCGATGCGCTTCTGCGCGCGGGGCGCCGGGCGCACCAGGACGAGGGCGGAGGCGACGACGCCGCCCAACAGAACGATGACGATGACGTAGGGGAAGGCGCGCATGAGCGGCGCCAAGGGACGGTTGACCAGGTCAAACACCTGGAGAATGTACTGGATGAGGGCAAAACCTGTGCCTAGGATCGCCAGGAGCTGGGCCCACCAACCGCGCCCGCCGCCCCCCTCTTTTTGCTCCTTCTCCCCTCGCAGCGCGGCGAGGAAGGCGCTGAGGGCAGCGTTCAAGCCCGATTGGGGCATGCGCGGTGGAACCGGCTCCTCCTTTGGCGCTCCGGCTGCAATCTGCGCTGCCTCGTGGGCCAGAGCCGCCGTGCCCACCAACGCTGCGGCGGCAGCCGTCGCGCCGGATAGGGTCGCCAGGGTCTCCGCCGTCGCGCCGCGCACTGCCGCATCCAATGCCGCAGCCATTTCCGCGCCGGAGGCGAAGCGGGCGGCAGGGTCTTTGGCCAGGGCTTTGAGGATCACTTCCTCTACGGCAGGGGGGAGATCGGGCACTAGGGTGTGGGGAGGGGGGGGAAGTTCGCTGACCTGTTTGAAGAGGAGGCCGGTGAGGGTGTCTGCCGAGAAGGGCGGGCGACCTGTAACCATCTCGTAGAGGATGACGCCGAGGCTGTACAGGTCGCTGGCCGGCCCCGGCGGCTCGCCGCGGCATTGTTCCGGCGACATGTAGGTGGGCTTCCCCAAGATCATGCGCGAGGCGGCGAACTGGGTGCCCTGGATCAGACGGGCGACGCCGAAGTCGGTCAACAGCGGCTCGTCCCCCGGCGCGAGGAGGATGTTGGCCGGGTTGACGTTCCCATGGACCACCCCTTGCCGATGGGCGTAGTCCAAAGCCGCGCCGATGGCGCGGACCACGCGCGCGGCCTCCGTCAAGGGACAGGGCTCGCCTTGGGCGCGCGCCTCTTGAAGCCGTTGTTGCAAGGTCGGCCCCGGCACGTAATCCATGACGATGTAGCAGAGGCCGGCGTCGCAGGCGAAATCATGCACGGGCACAATGTTCGCATGATGAAGGCGGATGAAGGAACGTGCCTCACGGCGGAAACGATCTAGGAAGCCTTCCTCGGCCGTGAGGCTGGCAGGGAGGATCTTGATGGCTACCTCGCGATCCAGGTTCGTCTGGCGAGCCCGATAGACATCCGCCGAACCGCCCTGGGCCAGGATACCGGTGATCTGATAAGGGCCTAGCGTCGCGCCAATTGAGAGTTCCATAAGCTCATTATATTCCATTTATCCGCGAGGACAAGCCTTCACAACGCGAAGAGCGTTGAAAAACCTTCTCAAATTCGCGTTTTTCCCAGAAGTTTAGGCAGAAGGGGGTAGAATAGAGGTGTTAGCCAAGACCCCTCTGGTGCTTGACTGGGACTCGTTCACCGAGCTCCTCCTGCCGACCTACCCCGGCTTGGCCGAGGAAGGCCGTCCCCCCATCCGTCGGTGATGCTCCTCCAGATGCTCGCCGTGGCCTGCTTGTATCACCTTTCAGAGCGTCGGGTGGAGGAGATGACTACCTACCCCTTGGCGATCAAGGAGTTCGTCGGGTTGGCGGTGGACGAACTGGCTCCCGACCACAGCACC